>CAYOTJ010000006.1:19852-20389 GCA_964406855.1 uncultured Saprospiraceae bacterium | reverse complement strand
GTAGATGTAGCGATTATTTATCATTTTGTCGTGCCGCTGCTTAAAGGTTTGTTGTATTTCTCCATTAAACCCTTGGAGTAGGGCCATAGGATCAATAGGGTTTCCATAAAAGACAGCTTCAAGAATTTCGTAGAAAAACGGCTTGAATACAACTTCTTTTTTGACCAAACTCGCAAAATAATTCTTGAGCATGGAAAATCGTATAGAAAATTCTTTTGAACCTTCTTTGTTGGTAATCTGATTGATATGGGCAAAACGTCTGTCTATCTTTTGCTTGGCCTGAAATATACTCCTGAATCTGGATGGCAATATGTCAGTCAGATGCAGTTTGATGGCAAACTGAGCCTGATTTTCCTGATAGAAGAAAATATCATAGAAAATACCTGCTGCTGAAAGTTGCTCGTCTTCGGCTAAGACGCCTAATACCAATTCATTATCAAAAAGCGCCTTACTTTGATCCTCAATTGAGTCACTAGCGTTATCTTGCAGAGCTTTGGTTATTACCGATACCGCCTCCTGCATCAGGTGATCATTAGC
>CAYOTJ010000006.1:19370-19842 GCA_964406855.1 uncultured Saprospiraceae bacterium | reverse complement strand
TTAGCCTCAATAAAATGGGGAACAATAAAATAGTTTAGTTTATAGAATCGTCTTAATAAGCGGGTTGTAGCGTATCGCTTCGCTCCTTCCAGTGTTTTTACAGCATCAGGTGAAACCGGAAACATTTTGTAAGAGTGCTCTGTCGTAAATCCGCTTCTTGAAAATGTCTTATCATTTACAGTGAATCCTAAGGTGTCAATTCTCCCCCATACCTCCGGTACTTTTTCGTAGGTAACGGCACAGACTTGATCTTTTGCATTGCTTTTTTGGTAATATTTTGTATACGCGTTGTCTTTACATAATTGCACTAAAGCAGGTAAAGTACCCAGCCAGTTACCATTTATTTTAAATGTCAATAGGTATTTATTTAAATCGTATGGAAATTCAATTAATTGATTTTCAACATATTCAAGGGATGATTTTTTTGAAATAGTATCAGGGAAATAAAGGCTCTTACCATCAGGTATGGCGC
>CAYOTJ010000006.1:0-19360 GCA_964406855.1 uncultured Saprospiraceae bacterium | reverse complement strand
TTTTTACACTCTCTTTGTGCTTTTTGTATTCTTTTTGAACGGAGAAGTAATATGTTGGAACAAGCGGCGCACCATTTGAACCATCCAGCTCTCTGTATAAGTATTCCTTCAAAAGTTTAGGCTTAAAGGGTTCAATCTCCATCGGCGTAGAGATGATACCATCCACTATATTAAAGTAGAGTACTTTGGCTTTATCGGGATCGGTCATCGGAAATGGATTCTGCCAGGGGTAAAAGTAGTCCTGGAGTTTTTCGTCTAATTGCAGCGCCCTGCCCAGTCGATATAAGTTTTTTATCATGACGAAAGATTTTTATGAGTTATGCTACAGTTCTTCAAGTCAAGATTCATAGTTTGGACTTGGAGAATTATAAATCCTCTTCCCACCACAAGTATACGCCCCCCGCCCATAAAGCCACGTTTACCCCCTTTGAAAAAAAAGTACGGCAAATCGGCTTTTTATCCTTGCCAAAGTCCCTTAAATCGGCTTCATAGAGGGATTTTGCAGGCATATTTCTATATCAAAACCATGCTGCCGGCCGCATATCGCCATAAAAACTAAGCTTTTGGCTGCATAGTGAAGTTAAGGTTGCAGGGTAAATGTGGCTTGTACCCCTCTTCGAGTTAATTACTTCCATTCAACCGGTTTTTTTAGTATGTAGCCATCCTGCTTAGTAATGCGCTCAGGTAGAAGAGCTCCTCTGAGCTTTGCCCGTCCGATCGTGAATGACCCATGAGCTACAGCCTTCATATCCTCGTTTGCTCGATTGGGAGGGAAGGCAACAATTACGGATTTCTCGGGGAAATTCCTTCGTATAGCATTTATCGGAGGTACTAGGTCGCTATCCCCTGAAATCAGAATCGCTTTATCAAATCGATCATTCATAGCATCCTCCAATATGAAAGTAGCTATGTTTACATCCGTCATCTTTTCAGTAGGGCTTTGGCTAATCTGTTTGCACTTGGAACAGCGATAGGAGCCCATTTGGTATTTGCCCAGTGTGATTTGGACGCCGACGGTTTCAAGAGCCTCAAGGTAAGTTTTTTGTCGTTTAAACTTGTTTGGGTTGGTTATATAAGAGGTAAAGTACTTTACGCCTACCAATTCTTGATGTGGTTTGAGCAGGCTTTGAGACAGCTTCGCCACATCTAACCATTTAATATCTTTCCAAGATGCGGTCATCCCGAAATAAAGGTTAAATCCGTCAATGTATGTAATAACTCGCTGCATTGGCTAAAATAATGCTTGCATAATTAATAATCTGATTGTACCTTTGCATTACTTACATCACCAAGAGTAGTCCTCTTGGCCCGACGCACCCCATTCTTGGGGTGCGTTTCTTGTTTGTATCTGTTAGTCTGTTCTCTGCGGAAGATTCTGTTTGTAAGAGTCTACAACTAATATGAAGCCTTATTCTAATGGAGAATAGTTGTAGCTCCTAAATCCAACGCTTAATTTCAAGCCTAATAAATAATGGATAGGCGTTGATTTTTGTCGAGCACCTAACTCCTACGCTTACAAAAGTAAAGTTACGTTGATCTTTCAATCAACGCAATAGGCGAATAGCTTTTTACTTTAAATTGTTTAAAATTTTTTATGTAAAATATTAAAAAACAATACATTGAAAAGTTATTGGTTGATAATTTTTTTTGCTTTTTCCCTAATATGCTCCCGCAATCCCTCCGGCTCCAATATCTCCACCCCTTCAAAATTGCCCAGAATAAAGTTCGACAGGCCGATAAACTGGCTGTTTACCTTCGTCTGCAGATCGTAGGTGTCGGGTTCTTCTCCGTCTATTATATCTCGGCTACACAGCGGAAACCTTTCCATAAGGTCGTTATAAGCGCCTACCTTGAGGCGCAGATGCACCTGCTCTTGCCGGTCGTCCACAATGTGGAAGTGATCGGCCAACTTTACGAAATGGCGCTTTTCGTATTCCCATAACTGATCCGTAAGACGTACCCGTTTAAAGCGGCTGATGCGAAAATAGCGCAACTCCTTCTTGGCCACATCATAAGTCTGAACGATATCCTCTTGCAGGTTTAGGTGAAAGGGTTCTACCAATCGGTCGCTTACAATATTGCTGTTGGTAGAGCGATACTGCTCCAGTATAACGCGTTGTTTTTGCTCGCGTGCGGCATTTAGCGCATCTACTTTGGCTAAGTAGGGCAGCCGGGTGTAGCTATGTCCTATCCGCTGAAAATCATGAAGGGTAGCTAACTTGCGCTTCAACATATCGCGCCTGTGCGATGGAGGCATCGATTTGTCAATGGCTTCAATCAACTTTGCCTGGTCCTCTTCTGTAAACAGCAGGAACTCCCGAAGGTGGTTCAGGGGCTTTTCATTGCCCAAACTATATCGATATGGAGGGTTTTCCTCTTTATCATAGGGAATGCCTACGCTGTCGAATACCGCAAAGTCATTTCTTATCGTAGGAGCTTTAACGCCAAAAAGATTGGCAAGCTCCTGCCGCGTTCGCCCTCCGGGCGTTTGCAGCAGATAAATAAGGAGTCGTAGAATGCGCTCCTTATGGCTGGAGCTATCGGTATCTTTCTCTCTCATGGTCCAAGCCTAAGGCCAAAGTTTAAAAAAGCAAATATAAAAATCCCTCCTCAAACCGCCAACCCTTTGAAATGATTAACTTCGCCTCACAAAGAACGCAAGCAAATGAATCTGACCTACGAACAAGCTTATGCCGAGTTGCAGCAAATCCTGCAAGCCCTTCAGGAAGAGCAGGTAAGCGTAGACGAGTTAGGCGAGCGATCGCGCCGCGCCGCCGAGCTGCTCCGCTACTGCCGGGAGAAGCTACGCCATACCGAAGCCGAGTTAGAGACGCTCTTCCCGGAAGAAAAAGACTAATTTTTTACCCGCCAATCCGCCGCAGTGGGGGGGGCTAATAGCTGTTCTCATCAACCTTCACTTTGCCCCTGAAGGTCCAGAATACAAAAGCGGTATAACCCAGCACTAAAGGCGTGCCTATGGCTGCTATCGTGAGCATGATGCCCAGCGATCGGGTGCTGGCCGCAGCATTGTAAATGGTGATGCTGTGATCGGGGTTGGACGTAGACAGCAGCAGCACCGGGTACAGCTCTACGGCTACCAGCATCAGCAGCAGACTCATGGTGAGGGCCGAAAACAAAAAGGCCCCCAGATAGCGATGCCGCGAGATCAGCCGAGGGATGTTGGCTATGCTCAGGAACGCCAGCACAGGCAGCGCAAAAAGCGCCGGCGTCTCTTTAAACTGGTCAGACAAATGCGGAATATAGATGAGCGTATAGAGCGTAGTAAAGCCAAATGTGACCAAAAAAAAGATCATCGCCTGTTTTACCAACACGCTCAGCCGCGCATACAGCCGCCCTTCGGTTTTCAGCAGCAGATACAGCGCGCCGTGTACCATGAATAGCGACAGGGTAGTGAGGCCCGTAAGAAAAGCATACGGATTCAGGAAACTCAGCCAGTGACCCACGTGGTTGTAGTCGTCGTCGAGGGGCATACCTTGCAGCACATTGCCCAGCACCACGCCCAGCAACACCGCCAGCACCACGCCGGCCATGCTATAACTCCAATCCCACATCCGGCGCCACCAAAGCATGGGCTCCTTGCTTCTAAACTCAATGGATACCGCCCTGAAAATCAAAAATACCAAAAACAACATAAACGGGATATACATAGCCGAAAGCAGGCTGGCATACAGCACCGGGAAGCCCGCAAAGAGCGCTCCGCCGCCAATGACGAGCCAAACTTCGTTGCCATCCCATACGGGGCCTATGGCATTCAGCGCAATGCGCCGGCTTTCTTCTTTGCGGAAAAACAGGTGCCAGGCGCCGGCCCCCAGATCAAAACCGTCGAGGATGGCATAACCGCTAAACAGCCCGCCAACCACCAAAAACCACCAGGTGGGATAATCGATACAGCCAGCGCGCTCCCAAAAATGTCGCCCACATAACGGGAATATACGGCCCAGTTGGTGCCGAATTCAAATTCCATCACAATGCCCGTAGCGACGCCTATGCCGAAAATGAGGGCAAAAATTTTGGTCCAAAACCGGGCCATCTGCTCATAAAGAGGATTGCGCGTGCGCAGGTACATGCCCTCCATCATCACCATCACCAGCCCCAGCCCTATGCTCAAGGGCGGATAGATGTAGTGAAACGATACCGTGAAGGCAAACTGCACGCGAGAAAGAATTTCAACACTCATAGCGCATTACATTAAGTGGTATAGTTCTCCAAGTCAAGATTCACAAATCTTGGCTTGGAGAACTATAAATTGTTGTTCTCCAGACTAAGGCCCTCGAACCATGGCCCGGAGAGCTGTAGCCGATTGGGGGCATCACATCGCCCATTCTGTTAGTAGCGCAGCAATATTACACATTCTTCCCCTCTTTTTTGAGTGAGCCGGGTCACATAGCCAACCTTGTTTTTTTATTTTTTTGGGGCCACCGCCGCGCCGCCCGAAATGGCATTAGCCCGTTCAGCATCAATGTCGGGCGGCGCGGCGGCCGGGCTGTACGGTCGCGGGAGCTCCCTGCCATCCCTTGTCCGGGGCCGCCACCTCACAAAAACAGCCGACGCCCCTGAAGACGCCGGCTGTTTTAGATGCCTGAAAAACAAGCGTTTATTCGCCTGCCACTATAATGCGTTTCACTACGGGCGCTACGCCGGCAGCGCTGATGTGGAGGTAGTAAACGCCCCTGGGTTTATGGCTGATGTCCATGAGCAGCTTGCCGTTCTCAAGTTCGGCGGCCACCCGGTGCGCTACGGTTTCGCCCAAGGCATTGAGCACCCGCACATCAACGCGCGCTAAGGGCGCGCCGCTAAAGCTCAGGTTGATGATGCCGTTGCCGGGGTTGGGGAAGGCCTCCACGGCCCAGTTATCGGTGAAAACGTCCTGGCCGGCGGCAGGTCCCGCAGGCGTGGCCGCCTGTAAGGGGGCTGCGCTGCCCGATACGCTCACATTGTCGAAAGTAGCCGTGGTAGTAGTATTCACGTTGATGCTCTCGCTGAACAGCCCCACGTAAACACAATTGCCCATGCTGATGGTAGCGGAGAAGGCTGCACTCCAGCTCGTGCCATTGGCGGAGGTATAGCCCGTGATGGTACTGCCATTGCGCTCAAGGCGGAGCCATACGTGCTGCGGGCGGTTCAGGTTGAGGCTGGTGGTAGCGCCGTTGGCAGCGATGCGCAGCTCGCGGCGGATGATGCTGCTGAGCTGGGTTTTGAGCACGGCCTTCTTAGCGCCGGGCGAAAGGCTTTCGCGTATGACGATGCCTGCCCAGCCGCCGCCCGACACGTTGGTTACCCGGGCGGTGATGGAGCTGTTGCCGCAGCGCAGTTGGTGTGTCAGATGCATCACATCGCTCGTGGAAGACGATACGCCCTGGGCCGTTATCTGGTACTCCTCCTGGTTGGAGGGGCTGCAAACGAGGCTGGCCGCGCCATTGGCGGCGCCAATGTCGGCGCTGCTCCACGGAGCGGGTATGGCCCGGGGCTCATCGGCTTGCCCGTTGCAGTTGTTGTCTATGTCGTCGCAGATTTCAGCGGCGCCGGGATTGATGGCTGCGTTGTTGTCGTTACAGTCGCCAGAGGTAGCCGTCAGCTCGGCGGGCAGCTTGTAGCCCATGGGGCGCAGACACTGAGCGAGGGTGGCGCCGCTGCTATACCCGTCGTTGTCGGCATCGGCATACCATACGGTTGTCGGATTGATGTCGGCATTGGTATCGTCGCAGTCGTCGTTGTTGGTTACATACCCGATGGGGTCGGGGCAACCAAAGGTAATGGGCGTATTGGCGCCATAGCCGTCGCCATCGGCATCGGGATAATAGATACCGCTTACAGCATCCGTTTCCAGTGCGAGCTCCCAACTGTTGAGGGCGCCGCCGTCGCCGTTGGCTGCGTCTATAACGGTCAGCGTCCAGACGCCATTGGGGCTCATACCATTGAAGACAGCCAAGGGATCAACGGGCTGAAAAGCGCCGCTGATGGCGGGGTTGTTGCCGCAGGTGTTTTCAAAATTCGCGGCTGTCAGCACGGCCTGGTCGTTGAAGTCTGCCTCAATGTTATTGCCCCCGCAGCCAAACCCGCTGGTTGGTTTGCCCGGGCGATCAAACAAGGTGATGATGGTAACGCCATCCGGCCCGGTGAGGGTAGCTTTCAGATCGCCAACATAGGAGTGACTAATGTTCAGGTCCCTGAGGTCGACATCGGTGATGTTTCCGCTTACGCAACTGATAACGAGCGTAGAGGTCACGACAGGCGTACCCGAAGCGGATATGGCCGCAGGCACATCGGCGCCGGGGAAATTTATTTCATCTACGCTTCCATTGCAATTGTTGTCTTTGTTGTCGCAAAGCTCCGGAGCGCCGGGGTAGACGGTATCGTCGTTGTCGTTGCAGTCGCCGTTGCAGGAAGTAAACCCGTCGTTATCCTGATCGAATCCTTCGTCCGTTACGCCATTGCAGTTGTTGTCTATGCCATCGCAAATTTCGGTAGCGCCGGGTTTGATGGCGTCATTGGCATCATCGCAGTCTTCGTTATTGAGTAGGAAGCCATCGCCGCAGGCGTCGCAGAAGGCGCGGGGCGTTTGGTCGCCATAGCCGTCGCCATCGGCATCGAGGTAGCAGGTAACGATCACGTTGGAGGCGGCAGGGGTATAACAGATGCCCAAACTCCAACTGTTGATAGAGCCGCCGTCGCCGGGCTCAAGGTCTGTCACCGACAATATCCAGGTACCTACCGGGTTTTCACCATTGAAAGCTGCCAGCGGTTGACGGGGCTGATAGAAACCGTTGTCGGTTGGCGGGCAGGGGTAATTGCTGCCGGAGGCCTGGTCGTCGAGGTTGATCAGTATGTTGGCCGTAGATATATTGCACTCTCTATCGAGCAACGTAACCGTAGTGCCGAAGGGGCTGGTGAGTTTAACGACAACCTCGTCGGTATTGGTGTGGCTGATGTTTAGGTTAAGCACGTTGATGTCGGCTATAGCGCCGCATTCCGCAATTTCGATGGAAGACGTTTCGGTTATGGGGTTGGCAGAAGGAATGTCTACCGGAACGTCGGCGCTGGCCTCTATAATACATTCAAAATTACCCGTAGTGAACGACCGACCGGCCGACCAGATATTGGAGCCACAATTATTCGAAGCCCGTACGCGCCAGTGGTAAACCGTGTTCGTATTAAGGGCCGGGCTGATGCTATAGCTGATGGCCGTCAGGTTAGATACATCGTGTACAATGTTGGTAAACGCCGCATCGGTAGCAATCTGCACCCGGTAATTATTGGCATCCACTACGGCGTTCCAACTCAGCGTTGGCGTTGTAAATACGCCCGTAGCGCCGGTAGCCGGAGCGGAAAGTGCAGGCGCGGCTAAGGTGGAGCTGATGACCCTGATGGTGAGGGGAATGGTAGTAGTACCCTGGCTGCCTGTGGCGGTTGCTTCGATGTTGTAAGTCCCCGGAGCTATTGCAGCCGTATTGCTGATGGTGAGCGTAGCGAAACCATCGGGCACGGATACCGGATTGGGGCTGAAGCTTGCCACAGCGCCCATGGGCAGGTCTCCGGCCGACAAGGTGGCTGTGCCTGAGACGGTGCAGGAGGTAACGTTGAGGAGAAACTCCGCGTCGGTTCCCTGGCAGACTTCTACATAAGTTTCGGTTGCGCCCAGCAGATAAGCCGGCGGCATATCAAAAGCTTCCGTGCCATCGGAGCGGGAGTTGGAGCTCCCCTGGGATGCGCTATAGCCTAAGCCGCGCTTGGCGAAAGCGGCCCAGATGATGCACTGATTGGCGCCGCCGTATATGGCCTGATCGGCAGCCAGAATGGCGTTGCGTCCATCGATAAAGCCGGGGCTGCAAGGTTGCAGTTTCATGCCCTCGTTCACCAGCATCAGGGCGACGGCATTGCCGCTGGCGGGACCAAAATTGGGATCAAAGCCGTGTACATCAATCAGGCCCCAGGTCATTTCCCAGAGCATCTCGGCCCATACATAGCCTACGCCATGAGGAACAGCGGCAGTTTTGATAAAATTATAGGTATGCTCATTGATGCCTGTGTCGGTGGTGTAAGGCCTCGGGCGAATGCCGTCGCCTGTGATGGGCTGCCCAAGGGCATACGTGCCTATGCCCCGGCGCATGGGGCCGGTATCGCCTGTTTTTATGGTAGATATGAGGGAGTAGAAATCGCTCCATCCCTCGCCCATTTGTTCTTCATTACCTAAGCAACCTGTGTTTGAAGGGCCGCCCGTGAATCGGTTGGAAATGCCGTGGGCATACTCATGGGCGATGATGCCGTTGTCGAAGTCGCCATCCCGATGAGGGGAGGTCGTATTCCAGAGCTTCATGCGCATGGTTGGGCGCGAGCCGTCGGGGGGGGTGCCAAAGTGGGCGTTGTTGAAGCCGCTGGCATCCTGAGCGCCGGCGATGACATAGTCGCTGCCTAAACCGCCTCGGTTGTAGTTGTTTTCCTGGAAGTTGCCATTCCCTTCGTCAAAGCCAAAGCGATAGCTGAAATCGTGGATGTAGTTATTCCAGTAGAAAAGGTTGGTCACGGCTGCGTCTATATAAGTATTGGGCGCCATGCTGAGGTCTACGGGGTAGTCGAATGCCAATGAGGCGCCGCCGTCGGGGGCATAGCCAAAGGTGCTGGTGTTGCCGTCATCGTCGAGCTGTGCGTATACATTGTTGCCCCGGGTGATGGTGTATTCTGCACCCGCTACGCCGTCGGTATCGTGCCATCCAAAGGGAGAGGCAGTAGCATTGCCGGAGGTGATGACTAAGCTGCGCGAGCCGTGAGACGGGCTTTCTACAGGCTCGGCATACACGCGGTATTGGCCGGCCATCAGCAGGGGCGGATGTACTTGCTGCGCGTTGGTATGGTTATGGTTTGTCGTTGAGCCGCTGTGATCGTGCCGGCAATTTTCCTGATGGCCGGGCGCGTCGAAGCTGCACGTCAGCATCCAGTTGGTTTTATGCAGCAGCTTGCCATTGGCGGCATCGATGCGCACGCTCCACCAGTTGTTGCCGAGGGGTTCGAGGATGCTGAGGTCCCAAGCCAGCCGTACCTGACCGTCGTCGGTGGGTTGCAGCAACAACTTGACGGGGATATCGCGCTCGGATAAGTTGCCGCCGGAAAAGCAAAAATCTACCCCTGCGGCCAGGGTTTCTTTCCGGGAGGTCAGGGCTTTGGGGGGCTCATAGCCCAATTGTCGGGCTGCGGCCAGCACCGCTTCTTCGGCGGTGAGGGCGGGCGTCAGGCTGCCGTTGACTTTACCGGCCAGACCGGGCAGGCTGCGCGAGCCATAAGCGAGCACTTTGTTGTCGCGGGTGAGGTGCACGTTGACGATGGCGTTGTATACCGTCAGGCCTTTGTAGGTTTGTGTAAAGTAAAAGTTTTTAACCCCGCTTTGCCGGCTGACGGTATAATCAGACAGTGTCATCTGCCGGGCTTCTTCGGCGGCAATACCCAGTTCTTTGGCATTGCGTTCCAGAAAAGCGTGGGCGGCGGACAGGGCTTGCGGATCGGCGGGCTTTTCTGCCTGCTGGCCATAAACCTAGAGCGTACTTAGCAACCATAACGCGGCGCTCATCAGCATAGTGGCGTGTTTCATAAGCACAGTTTGTTTATATACATTAATTAGTCATACATTAATTAGTCATTACACAATTGAAGGAGATGCGGGTCAGTTATCGGCAATAGGGTTACAACTACCGAATGGACAGCATGGGGGTATGCAAGTGTGGAAAGGGAGAAAAATGGTATGCGATGCCTGCCAAAAGGCTGATTTTCCAAGCTAAGCTTAGAAAACTATAAATCGCAACAAAAATACACAATCCGCTCAAACGTCCAAACAATCGACCCACAGTTTATACCGCAATTCAACGTGCAGCAGGTGGCGCTTAATCTGCGCCGCCCGCACCGCTGCGGAGCCGCGTGAGGGACAGCAGCGGTATGGGGGAACTGGGGTTTAGCCGAATACGGAGTGGGCGGCCCCCATAAGAGCGTATGGCCCGACCCCGGCCCCTTTGCAGCACGCATCTGCGCCCTGAGGCGCGTGCAGGCACACTTCAGGGGCCGGGGGCACGCCCTAAGTAGTTTGACGAGAATAAATGTGCCATTTATTTATCCTCCGTCCCTCAAACAAAACCAGCCGACGCCCCTGTAGGCATCGGCTGGTTGTAATGTCTGAAAATCAATTGTTTATTCGCCTGTCACTACAATGCGTTTCACTACGGGCGCTACGCCGGCGGCGCTGATGTGGAGGTAGTAAACGCCGGCGGGGCGGCCCTGAAGGTCTACCTGTAGCGAGGCGCCGGCTACGTCCTGGTTGGCCATACGGTTCACGCGCTCGCCCAGCAGGTTGAATACCTCGATGGTAACGGGCGCCGCGGGGGCTGCCTGGAACTGGAGGTTGACCAAGCCCCGGGTGGGGTTGGGGGCTACCGTGACGTCGATGTCGCTCAGCGCCTGATCCATGCCATAGAAGCCGTCGGTTGTTCCTTCTGCCAACGCAGGCGACCCGCCAGATAACACTACATTGGTGAAGGTAGCGGTCGTTGCAGTATTGACGTTGATGCTCTCGCTGAAGAGGCCCACCTGCACGCAACTGCTCATGCTGATGTTGGCGCTGAAGGCAAAGGTCCAGCTTACGCCATCGGTAGAGGTGTAGCCCTCAATGATGCTGCCGCTGCGCGTAAGGCGGAGCCACTCGTGCTGCGGGCGGTTGAAGTTGAGGGCGCTGGTCACGCCATTGGTAGTCGTACGCAACTCGCGGCGGATGATGCTGTTGAGCTGGGTTTTGAGCACGGCCTTCTTAGCGCCGGGGCTCAGCGACTCCCGCAGGATGACGCCGCCCCAACCGCCGCCGGTCACGTTGGTCACGCGGGCTGTGATGGAGCCGTTGCCGCACAGTTGCTGGTAGGCTACGTGCATCACATCGGCGTTGAGGGTAGAGAAGCCCGAGGCCGTAACCGTAAACTGCTGGCCCGAGCAGACCTTATAGCCTGCCGTGCCGTTGGCTGCGCCCACATTGGCGTTGCTCCAGCCTGCGGGCAGGGCCGTACCTTCCTGAACGGTAATTTGCGCCGTGCAGGTAGCGGTATTGCCACAGCCATCCTGAACCGTTACCACAACCGGTACGGTCTGGCCTACCTGATTGCAGTTAACGCTCGTGGGCGAGATGTTGGTCACCGTCAGTGCGCCGGGGCAGTTGTCGGAAGAAGCGCCGATATTGAATACATCGGCAGCCGTGAGGGTGTAGCCGCCGGCGTTGTTGAGTACGACGGTAGCGGTGCGGCACACCAGCGTAGGCGGCGTGTTGTCGATGCGGGTGTTGTACATGACAGAAGCCGGGTTGCCGGCGGCGTCCGTGGTCGTTACCGTCACAACAGCCGAGCAGGTACCTGCGGTAGAAGCCGTTTCGGTGAGCATGCCCGGGCAGTTGTCGGTGGCCGTAGTGGCGGCCAGAGCAGCGGCTTCAGCCGCCGCTACCGACGGATAACAAGCGGCAATGGCGCCGGCGGTAGGCGTAGGCGGCGTGTTGTCGATGACGGTATAGACAAAGCTCCAGACAGCGGTATTGCCTTCGCAGTCGGTGTAGGTGTAAGCATAAGTGCGCGTGCCCGTGCAAACGACCGGATTGGGGCTGTCGGTGATCGCGGGGGCCGACGGCGTCAGCGTTTCGCCGCAGTTGCTGAGCACGGTAGGCGGCGTAGGCGCGGTGGCTAAGGCCGGGTTGTTGACCGTGGCCGCGCCATTGGCGGGTACTGTGAAAGGCTGCCGCTCGATGGTATACACATAGCTCCAGGTAGCCGAAGTGCTGCCGCAGTTGTAAGTCCAGGTGTAAGTGCGCGTGCCTTCGCAGGTGAGCGGGTTGGGATTATTGGTTACCGTTGGGGCCGTAGGCGTGATGACCGAGCCATCGCAGGCGGTGACTGTAGGCGGCGTGGGCTGGGTAGCCAAAGCCGGGCAAGCCACGGTGGAAGCTCCGTTGGCAGGTACTACCGGGTTGGGCAGCGTACCGGGGATGGTGCTCACCGGGTTGGACTCAGCGCTTACGTTGTTGCCGTCATTGTCGCAGGCGCAACGGGTGCGGATGGTTTGTGCCGGACCGTCTTGGTCGTATACGGGTAGGGTGGTCGTCCAGCCGGTATTGTTCACATTGTATTCCAGCGTAGCGCCTGCCGGGCAGGGTGTGCCCGTAGGGGCCGTGATGCTGCCGCCGGTGAGCGTACAGCCGCTGCCGCAACTGCTGTTGACGATGCTCACATTGGCCGGGGCGCCGCTGAAGGTGGGGCAGGGAGCCATACAGGTCATGGCCAGATCGAAAGTGCCGGTAGCTCCGCCAAAACCGTGAATGAGTACCAGATATACCGTACCGTTAGTGGTGGTAAAGCCTACGGATGAGCGGGAGCCCGAGCAGGCGTCGTCATTGCCGGCCACACAAGTGGGTGTAGTGCAGCCGCCGGTATAAACTGAAATTTTGGTGTCGAAATTAGCAGCAGAGCAGGTGCTGAGCATTACGGCGCCTCCATCGCCCGTGAAGGTATACCATACGCCCGCAGTAGTTTGTACGACACCGCATGGTAAGAAAGAACCTGGCTCTGCAGTTGCATTGATATTAGAGCTTGAAATGGTGGTTCCGCAGCTGATAGGCGTCGCATTGGCGCACAAATCATTGGCCGGCGCGCAAGTACCCGGTATGGTTGTCGCCGCACTCGATTCTGCGCTCACGTTGTTGCCGTCAGTATTGCAAGCGCAGCGCGTTTTGATGCTCTGGGCCGGGCCGTCCTGGTCGTAAACGGGCAGGGTTGTGCTCCAACCGCCGCCGTCAAGCTGGTATTGCAGGGTGGAGCCTGCCGGGCAGGGTGTGCCCGTAGGCGCCGTAATGCTACCGCCAGAAAGGGTGTTGCTGCTGCAAGTGCTGTTGACGATGCTTACATTGGCCGGCGCGCCGCTGAAGGTGGGGCAGGTAAAAAAGGTAATAGAGGCGCTTTGGAGTGATCCCTGAATAATGGAATCATCATCCCGGACTCTTATCGTCCAGTTTCCGTTGCGGGTAGCGCCTACCAAAGAGGAAAAGCTACCTACTGGATTTGCTCCAGAGGGAAGATACACCCCGGCAGGAATTATCCCGTTTGTTCCAGGTACGGCGACAACAGCGGCGGCATTAGAACGAAAGCTAAGGACATTGCCGGCAGCCATATCGATATTTACGCCCCCGCCTATGCGATTCACAATGATAATCTCTGTTCCACCTGGGGGGGTCACACCGATTACAATATCGCTTGCCCAGCCATGTGAAATTTCTACATTAATTTGCACCTCACTGGCAGTGGCTACGGTTCCGGAAAGCCCTGAAACGGTGACAATATTGTTTAGGTTCCCCGGATCGGGAATGGTTGCCGGCAAGCTGCCGGCGCTAAAAGTTATTTGGCCGTTTACGCTGCTTAAGCCGGCCAAAAGGCTTACTAAAAGAAACAGCAACTGATGCGGCTTTTGATCAAACAATCGCCATTGGAGTACTTGACTAATCATAAATGCAAGTTAGTGTTATTAAAAAATAAAATAAGTATGGGCCTAAAGCGCCCGAAAATAAATACAATCTTGAGCAAAGGGGGGATAATATTAAAATTGTTGCCAAATATAGTTTTCCAAGTCAGGATTCACAAATCTTGGCTTGGAAAACTATAAAATAAATCATTCACAAATTCAAAACCAGCCGACGCCCCTGTAGGCATCGGCTGGTTGTAATGTCTGAAAATCAATTGTTTATTCGCCTGTCACTACAATGCGTTTCACTACGGGCGCTACGCCGGCGGCGCTGATGTGGAGGTAGTAAACGCCGGCGGGGCGGCCCTGAAGGTCTACCTGTAGCGAGGCGCCGGCTACGTCCTGGTTGGCCATACGGTTCACGCGCTCGCCCAGCAGGTTGAATACCTCGATGGTAACGGGCGCCGCGGGGGCTGCCTGGAACTGGAGGTTGACCAAGCCCCGGGTGGGGTTGGGGGCTACCGTGACGTCGATGTCGCTCAGCGCCTGATCCATGCCATAGAAGCCGTCGGTTGTTCCTTCTGCCAACGCAGGCGACCCGCCAGATAACACTACATTGGTGAAGGTAGCGGTCGTTGCAGTATTGACGTTGATGCTCTCGCTGAAGAGGCCCACCTGCACGCAACTGCTCATGCTGATGTTGGCGCTGAAGGCAAAGGTCCAGCTTACGCCATCGGTAGAGGTGTAGCCCTCAATGATGCTGCCGCTGCGCGTAAGGCGGAGCCACTCGTGCTGCGGGCGGTTGAAGTTGAGGGCGCTGGTCACGCCATTGGTAGTCGTACGCAACTCGCGGCGGATGATGCTGTTGAGCTGGGTTTTGAGCACGGCCTTCTTAGCGCCGGGGCTCAGCGACTCCCGCAGGATGACGCCGCCCCAACCGCCGCCGGTCACGTTGGTCACGCGGGCTGTGATGGAGCCGTTGCCGCACAGTTGCTGGTAGGCTACGTGCATCACATCGGCGTTGAGGGTAGAGAAGCCCGAGGCCGTAACCGTAAACTGCTGGCCCGAGCAGACCTTATAGCCTGCCGTGCCGTTGGCTGCGCCCACATTGGCGTTGCTCCAGCCTGCGGGCAGGGCCGTACCTTCCTGAACGGTAATTTGCGCCGTGCAGGTAGCGGTATTGCCACAGCCATCCTGAACCGTTACCACAACCGGTACGGTCTGGCCTACCTGATTGCAGTTAACGCTCGTGGGCGAGATGTTGGTCACCGTCAGTGCGCCGGGGCAGTTGTCGGAAGAAGCGCCGATATTGAATACATCGGCAGCCGTGAGGGTGTAGCCGCCGGCGTTGTTGAGTACGACGGTAGCGGTGCGGCACACCAGCGTAGGCGGCGTGTTGTCGATGCGGGTGTTGTACATGACAGAAGCCGGGTTGCCGGCGGCGTCCGTGGTCGTTACCGTCACAACAGCCGAGCAGGTACCTGCGGTAGAAGCCGTTTCGGTGAGCATGCCCGGGCAGTTGTCGGTGGCCGTAGTGGCGGCCAGAGCAGCGGCTTCAGCCGCCGCTACCGACGGATAACAAGCGGCAATGGCGCCGGCGGTAGGCGTAGGCGGCGTGTTGTCGATGACGGTATAGACAAAGCTCCAGACAGCGGTATTGCCTTCGCAGTCGGTGTAGGTGTAAGCATAAGTGCGCGTGCCCGTGCAAACGACCGGATTGGGGCTGTCGGTGATCGCGGGGGCCGACGGCGTCAGCGTTTCGCCGCAGTTGCTGAGCACGGTAGGCGGCGTAGGCGCGGTGGCTAAGGCCGGGTTGTTGACCGTGGCCGCGCCATTGGCGGGTACTGTGAAAGGCTGCCGCTCGATGGTATACACATAGCTCCAGGTAGCCGAAGTGCTGCCGCAGTTGTAAGTCCAGGTGTAAGTGCGCGTGCCTTCGCAGGTGAGCGGGTTGGGATTATTGGTTACCGTTGGGGCCGTAGGCGTGATGACCGAGCCATCGCAGGCGGTGACTGTAGGCGGCGTGGGCTGGGTAGCCAAAGCCGGGCAAGCCACGGTGGAAGCTCCGTTGGCAGGTACTACCGGGTTGGGCAGCGTACCGGGGATGGTGCTCACCGGGTTGGACTCAGCGCTTACGTTGTTGCCGTCATTGTCGCAGGCGCAACGGGTGCGGATGGTTTGTGCCGGACCGTCTTGGTCGTATACGGGTAGGGTGGTCGTCCAGCCGGTATTGTTCACATTGTATTCCAGCGTAGCGCCTGCCGGGCAGGGTGTGCCCGTAGGGGCCGTGATACTGCCGCCGGTGAGCGTACAACCGCTGCCGCAACTGCTGTTGGTGATGCTCACATTGGCCGGCGCCCCGCTGAAGGTGGGGCAGGTGGGCTCGCACAACCCTGAAGAAAGTACAACCAGCGAGTAGGTCCAAGGAAGCGGCTCCCCCAGCGTACCCGGCACATTATCAAAAGAAGTAAATACAGCCGTATACGTCCCTGCCGGAAGTGTGCCCGTAACAATTCTGGAGCGGCGGTTTGAAGAGCCGGCTATATCGTCATTAACAGCAAGAATATTCGCACAAGGATTAGCCTGATTAAACCCGCCCGGCCCATATAGCGACAGGTAAGTGTCTGCGAGCAAAGGGGAAATAGAAGCGCCATCAGCAGGATCAATGCTAACCGTTACCGTTGCTGCCGTGCTCAGGGTGAAACTGTGAGCATCGTAATGAACAGCCGTTCCGACCCCCGACAATGAGCAAGGCGGCCCAACACTGACAACCCGATTATAAGTTGGGTCTTCCGTTGTCAGTGTACCCGAGAATAAGGCAGTTGTACTACAGGGAGATGCGCAAGGATCAGCGCTGCCGTCTACGAAGGTAGCCAGCCCGCCGGGGTCGAGGTGGTCCCTGAGGCGGCGACGGCTGTCGGTAGCGTTGTTGTTGTTCCAGCTATAGCCTAAGGAGCCGTACCAGTCGGGTAAGTTATTACCGCAAGCGGCGCCGCCGCCCGACAGGAAGCCCATGGCGCGCTTGGTGGCGTCGCTGAAGATGGGCGAGCCCGAAGAGCCGGGTTCGGTAGTGCCGCTGTCCCAGTCGGCTACGCGCCAGTGGGTAGCCGTACCGCTTGTGCTGCCGTAGGAAGTGCCGGTAAGCGCCGCATTTTCCATCGAAATCTTCTTCACATCGCCACTGGGGTGGTGGATACCCGTAGCGCTGCCTGGCGCCGTAGTGGTGGCGTCGAAGCCGGCAAAATAGACGTCATAGCCGGCTGTTTTGGGGCTCTCGGCCAACAGGAGTACGGCGAAGTCGCTGCCGGTAATATTACCTCCGCTGGCTGAATTGGCTAAGAGGGTAGCGCCGCTGGTGGTCATGTTCGTAGGGCCGTCGGTATCGGGCGTGCAGTTGGGGCTTTCGTAGCGCCACATAAACGTCCAGGTATTCAGGTTGGGGCTGTTGATGGCGTCGCCTGATCCGAGGCAGTGGTTGGCCGTAAGGAAGAGCGGCCTACAGTCTTGGGCGGTATTGTTCACCAGGAAGCCGGTACAATTCCGGAAGCCGCCTACGAGGATCATAGCCACCGACTTGATCTGGTCGCGCCAGTTGTCGCCTTGGGCGCATACGGTATTGACGTTGCAGTTGCCGGAATCGTCGAAGGCTTTTTCGAGCTCGTCTTTTTTTAGCTCAATGTAGCGGTAACCGTGTACCACATAGTTGATGCTGATAGAGGCATTATTCGCCCTCCTTTCAAGCTTTTTTTCAGGCGTTTCTTCAGGTTCGTAGTACTCCAGCACGATGTGGTCGCTGTAAACCAAGCCTGTGGCAAAAATTCGGTCTGATTTGTTGTTGGCCGAAGTAAAGCCGCCGATGACATGTTTGCGGTCGGCGCTGTAGATGTACAGCTCAGCGCCGTCGGGCAGGTAGAAGTCATTGTACAACAGGTTGATGGAAAGCGCGCCGGGCGCCTGAATGCCAAGGCGCCAGATGCGCCCGCCATTGGGCAGGGTTTCCCAATGCCCCGAATTTTCGAGGTTCAGGTTTACTTCATGGGGATAGCCGAAGCGGGGCGCTATCCCGTTCCTTTCGTCCTGTTCGTCTTCCGCATCTAACTTGGCGCGGTCGATACCCGGCATCTGCACGCTGGGCAAAGGTTTGTTGCTTAGCTCCGGATGGCTAAAGCTGTAAGGCGTGCCCCCCGTGCTGATCTGCGCCCACAGGGCGCCGGCGCTCAGCAGGATACACGCGAGGGTCATAAAGACCCACGGCTTCAAAAAGCGCGAAATCCTCATAATGTGTGGTTAATTAAAGATGAAACAAAACCAGCCGCATGGCGCCGGCAGGCGTCAAACGGGAATGACATTAACTTTCGTGGGGGGGAGTACGAGTTGACGACTGGTATGTAGAAAAGCCTTTAACGTTGCGCTAAGCTAAGGAATATAAAGCCCAACTCAGCGCGCACACAAATCAAGAGACAAATATAAAGAGCTTTTTTAAAGTTGTACAATTCTGTCTAAAAATAATGAATGTTTTTACTGCAATTCGGGATACGACCGCATTTCATTTGTCCTTTCAGCGAAATGGCGGGCAATGCCGGAGCAGGCGGCTTGCGGGGCTTCCTGCCCGCGTGAGGGGGTGAAGTTTTTACCCGGCTGAGGCACGAAGATTTTCACCCGACCGAGCAGAGCGAGGGCGTTTACCCGGAAGAGCGCAGCGAAGACGTTTACCCGACCGAGTGTAACGAGGGCGTGGTGGCGGAAGCCGACTAGCGTAGCGACGGCGGACGTTTACCCGGAAGAGCGCAGCGACGACGGGGCGGTATGGCCCGGCCTTGCCAAGCGCAATGGCAGATGGAACTACCCTGTAAGGCCGGGCCATAATATTTACCCGGATGAGCGCAGCGACGACGGGGCGGAACACCCGACCCCGCGCGCCGGGCATAGCCGCCCATTTGGAGCAGGTGCTTGCGCGCGGGGGCACGCCCTAAAAACCCTTTTGCGGTTTAGTAGCGCATATCGCGGAGGTAGGCGTAGCTTCGCTTGGCGCTGTCCATGGGCGTTATTTCCTTGAAGGCATCCTGCTCGACAAAGAAATAGCGGAGCCCCGAGTCGTCGCGCTGGGCGAAGACTTCGGGCCAGTTGATGGTACCGTCGCCTACGGGCGCAAAGAAGCGGTCGATGCCGGGCTCCATATCTTTTACGTGCCAGAGGTGGAAGCGGCCGGGATATTTGGCGTAGTACTCCTCGGCTTTGGCTAAGGTGCGGCGGATCCAGTACTGGTCGAGCTCGAACTTGACCAATTCGTCGTCGGTTTCTTCGAGCAGCAGGTCGAGGGGGCGCTTGCCTTCCACGGGTATGAACTCGAAGTCGTGGTTGTGATAGGCCATCTGGAGGCCATAGCGCTTGCTGACCTCTGCGCAGCGGTTGAGGAGCTCGGCTACGCGGCGGTAGTCGTCGAGGGTTTTGCGCTCATTTTCCAGTAGCCAGGGCAGCACGATGTACTCTTGGCCCACTTCTTTGGCGTGGGCGCAGGCCATCTCCCAGTCGCCGCGCATCACGTCGATGCCCACATGGCTGCTGACCATGCGCAGGCCGAGGCTGTCGAGGAGGCGGCGGAAGGTGGCGGGCGCGCGCTGGAAGAATTTGCCGTTGTGGTAGCCGAAGCCTTCGATGAGGGTGTATCCGGTGGCCGATACCTGGCGGAGGGTTTCCTCGGGGTCGCGCTGCATGGCGTCGCGGAGGGTGTACACCTGTATGCCGATGTCGGTCACGCGGCGGCGGCCTTCACATCCCTTGGCGGGGGCTACGGGGGCCAGCGCAGCCAAAGCCAGCCATCCGGAGGTTTCCAAAAATTTTCTGCGTTGCATAATGCTGATGCGAATGGGTTGGGCGC
>CAYOTJ010000005.1:16580-21038 GCA_964406855.1 uncultured Saprospiraceae bacterium | reverse complement strand
GCCTGTAGGGCGCCGACGGCAGGAGGCGGTGCGCAGCACGGAGCGCAGCGAACCCCGGAAGGGAGCGACCCCGGCGGCCCCGGCAAAATGCCCTCCGCCAGGGCCATACGCATCAGGGCCGCCGGGGATGCGCCCAAAAGAAAAAGATATTTATAAATGAAGCGCTCGTGCGGCACAGTCTAATCATTGCTTATGCACGCCTTCAGGGCATAGCGTAGCTCTCCGGCCGGCGAAAAACCGCGCAGCGCATAGCAGCCCGCCGGGAGCCCGGCAGGGGCGATGTGCGAAGCGTGGCGGGCAACAATTCGGCCATAGACATCTGTCCATTGCCATTGCAAATCGGCAGTTGCAACGGGCTCTGCGCCCCGGATGTCGAAAGCCGCGCCCGGCCGGATGGGGTTGGGATATATGACGCCCGCTCCTGACTGCTCGGCCGCCTCGGTACAGCGGGCCGCACGAATGGCAGAATAGCGAATGCTGCCATCGTGGTCTTGCTGCCGAATGCGGTAGTGGTTCCAGCCCGGCAGCGGCGCCTTGTCGGTAAAGCGATAAGTCCTCCGGCCTTCATGGGCTGCGGGCGGCATAAAGCCTATGGATTGAAAGGTAGCCTGACCCTCCGCCTGGCGTTCTATCCAAAAGCCGGCATTGTCTGTTTCGGCCAAAGTGGTCCACTGCAATTCCAGGCCTTCAGACTGGCAGCGGGCTTCTATTTCGCCCCAGCGGACGGGTAGAGCCGAAGACGACAACTCCAACACCATAAGACCGCCGGTCTGATCGGCGGCCAATATCCGGCCCGAGGGCAGAAAGGGGTATGCGCCCCAGTTGCCGCCACAGCAGCCGGGGTAGTTGACATTGGCGGGGTAGGTGTCGTAGTAGGCCACCCGAGCCACATTGTCGGGGTCGGAAATATCAAACACCTGCACCCCGTCGAAGTAATAAGATACAACGCAGATGTTGCCCACAATAAAGGGGTTGTGGGGCGAACTGGGCGTGGGCAGGTTAAGCAGATTGGAGCTGAACAGGCCTACCGGGCCGGCGGTGTATACTTCGTTGAGGGGGTCCCAGTTGAGTTGGGTGATCTTTAGCGGCTTGCCCTGGGGTACCTCGTCGGCAAAAACAAAGGTATTGCCCGACTTCCAACTGCTGTGGTTGTAGCCGCTTTGGGGGTAGCCCACAATGCTGCCCCGGTCTTCGGGCGCCAACGCGTTGGTGAAGTCGTAGATGTACAGCCCGTTATAACCGTGCGAGCAAAAGCCAATGTTGGCCTCTACATAGATGTCGTGGATGTAGTCGCCGGCAAGCTGGAGGCTGGCCAAATGTGTCGGGCTGGCCGGCGTAGACAGGTCGAAAATGATAAGATCGACATTGGTGGCGCCGTTGCGGGCGCCCGCAACATAGAGGCGGGCATTGGCCCCGTCGATGAAGATGTTGTGGGCTGTCTGGAAGTGGGTCGTCGATTGATGTACCTGGGTCACGGTGGCGGGCAGGCCGCTGAGGTCGAACACCCGCAGCCCCTCGGAGCCCTCCGTAACGGCATAGGCGTATTGATCGTAGGTTTTCATATCGCGCCAAAGGGAGTTGGCGGCGGGCGAGCCCGCTAATCCGGCCACTTCGGTGGCATTGGCCGGATCGGTAACGTCAATGAAGTGTACCTTGCCCACCGATCCGATGATGCCGTACTCGCGGCCGTTGTATTCAAAGCCCCATACGTCGTTGTAGCGCCAGCCGCTTAGCGTGGGCAAGTTGGCGTCGTTCCACTGCCCCAGTAAACTCATATTCTGGGAGGCCTGGCTAAGTGCGACGCTCGTGACCGCCAGCCCGAAGAAAGCTGCTGTGATGTAATTTTTTTTCATTTGTGATAGCTTGTTTGGGAGTGTGCGATGAGCAAATATAAGCCATTTCCCATGCAGACGCGCGCAATGTCGGCCACTTCAAGGGGAAATAACTACTTTTGTTGAAAAACCGCCCATCCATGTCGGATAAGACCAAGAAGTACGCAACCATTCACTACCACAACTACCTGCAATTAGACAAAATACTGTCGGCCCAAGAGATGCGAAGCGCTCAATTGGAGCCTAAGCCTGCTCATGACGAGATGCTCTTCATTGTGGTGCATCAGGTATACGAGTTGTGGTTCAAGCAGATCATCCACGAACTACAGTCGGTAGGCGCTATGTTTGAAGCCCATACGGTAGACGAGCGCAACATAGGCACAGCCGTAGCCCGCCTCAAGCGGGTGGTGGAGATTCAACAGTTGCTCATCCAGCAGATAGGCGTGCTGGAAACCATGACGCCCCTCGATTTTCTCGACTTTCGCAACTACCTCTTTCCGGCTTCCGGCTTCCAGAGCTTTCAGTTTCGGATGGTAGAGGCTATGCTTGGGCTGCCTGAAGACGGCCGCCTTACCTACAACAACCTGCCTTACGCCTCGGTCTTCGAGCAGGAGCAACAGCAGGCGCTACAACGGGCGTCCAATGGCCGAACGCTTTTTGATCTGGTGGAAGACTGGTTGGAGCGCACGCCCTTCCTCCGGTTTGGCGATTTTGACTTCCTGCTGCACTACCGCCAGGCCGTATACAATATGGTAGAGCGCGAGGCGGCGGCCATAAGAGAGTCGGCCTACCTCACCGACGACGAAAAGGCCATGCGGCTGCGCATGCTGGGCAGCGCGGATACGTACTTCCAGTCGGTGCTCAACCCCGAAGTACACCAACAACTTCGGCAGGAGGGCAAGCTTCGCTTGTCGTACCGGGCTACGGTAGCGGCCCTGCTCATCAACCTTTACCGCGATGAGCCCATACTGCACCTGCCCTTTAACCTGCTGTTATGCCTCGTGGAAATCGACGAGCACTTTACGACCTGGCGTTATCGGCACGCCCAAATGGTGCTGCGTATGCTGGGGCGCAAGATAGGCACGGGGGGCTCCTCTGGCTATGATTACCTGCATGCCACGGCGGTCAAACACCATATTTTTGCCGATCTGCACAACATTTCTACATTGCTGATTCCTCGTTCGGAGCTGCCGGAACTGCCGGAGAGCGTGAAGCGGGAGCTGGGGTTTTATTTTACGGTGGTTTAGGGGCGGCTGCGCCGGGTTTAGGGGCTCGCTGCGCTCGCGTTTAGGGGCGGCGTTGCCGCGTTTAGGGGCGCTTCGCGCGTTTAGGGCTCCGCTTAGGCGTGGGGGGCGGCTGCGCCCGCGCGCGCCACCCTCCTCATCACCTGCCCTCTGCTACCCGGAGATACAGATGGAGCGCTTTTTTAGCGGAGCCGCTTGAATTCGAGGGCCTTACCGGTGCTGCCTAAGGCCGTATAGACGAGGCGATCCTGGGTGTAGTTGAGGATGAGATTACACTGGATGTCGAACTCGCCTTTTTCGAGGAAACACCAGCCTTGGGCGGGTTCTTCAGACCCGAATTGGCAGGCGGTGGCGGCGCAGGAGGGGTCGATCTCGATGGTGGAGGTTATGGTCACTTTGCCTTCATTGCGGTGGATCATCTGATCGCCCTGAAATTCAATCTCGTAGGTTGGGTCGGTAGCCGAGCGCCATACGCCGGAGAGCTCGGGGGCGGGTCGTGGGAAGTACAACTCAAGAGAAGCCACGCGAGGGTTGAGCTTGCGCAAGCCGGGGTCGCTGCTTACGAGGGTGCGGTCGCCCTGATAGCGGGCGGGAATTTGCATTTCAGTGAGGAAGAGGAAGGAGATGCCGAGGCCGCGGTCGGCGAGGGCGCCGCCTTTCCAGTCGGTGACCATGCCGCCATAGTCCCAGCCGAATCCGGAGATTTCAAAGGGCCGGCCATTGAGCTTTTCAAGTTCGGTCATACTGGTACCTACCGTGACGCCTTCAGTAGTTTTCCATGCAGTGCCGCCATCCGCGACGCCTAAGCCGCTGATGCGGATAAAAGCAGGGCGAACAGGCTCGACCTCAGGATCCCAGTACAGTTCGGCCGTATGGAAGGGATTGTCGGGGAACAACACGACGCCCTGGCCCGACATACCCTCCACGAGATAGATACTGTCTATACGGGCGCTATCGGCATATAAGGCTAATACCTGACTGCGGGCGCTGCTATCGGCAGCGATGGGGCCGATGCGCTTGCCGAGGTCGATGGTGAAGTCGAAGATGCGGGGGTCAATGGGTTTGGGCGCATTTTCGGCGGTGGTTTGAGGGGAGCCGCCACAAGCAGCGAGGGCGACTAAGCCGCCAAGCAAAAGTAGTGTTCTCAGCATGGTATAAAGTGGTTTAATGCGGGCAAAGGTAGCGAAAAGCTATAATGCGCAATGGTTAGATATTCATGCGCAAGTGTAAAAAAACCTTGCTCGCTTGCGGTTAATTTTCGACCTTTGTATCACAAGTTTTTATAATTATCAAACATAGTCTCATGGCCTCTAACATTACCCTTTCTTTGAGTCTTTTGCTCTGCGCTTTCGTTCAGATAGCTTCGGCCCAGGCGATTCTTC
>CAYOTJ010000005.1:0-16570 GCA_964406855.1 uncultured Saprospiraceae bacterium | reverse complement strand
GTAGTGCACAATTATGGCATCCAATTTCCGCAGGATGCCGTTGCCAACTGCGGGCAGTCGCCCAATATTCCCTCTGTGACGACCTTTGGTTCGGGCTGCGACCTGCTGGTGATTAGCGGCGCCAATGGCGAAAACGACGAAATTTACACCGCCGAGGGCGACGAATGCTACAAGATCAAGCGCACCTACCGCGTCATCAACTGGTGTCACTGGGATGGAGAATCGGATCCGGTAGTCATTCGCCGGGATGAAGACTGCGACAACATAGGCGGCGACGAGCCCGTATGGGTGCTGGTGCGCCCCAACAATGTGGTCTACCTCGACCGCGACAACAATGAGACCAACAACAATCCCGCCTTGGGCACCCGCCGCTGCCTTCCCAACCCCGCGGGGCCTGCGCCCACCGGCCACTGGGCCAACAGCAATACCAACCCCGAACTGGCGCCCTTAGCCTTTGGCGACCCCCAGTACCGATCCTACGGCTATTACGAGTACAGCCAGTTTATCAAAGTATACGATACCACCGATCCGGTGATCCATGTGCCCGCCAACCAAAGCCTCCTCAATTTCTGCTCCTACAACAATACTACCTGCGCCGGCGCCGTGACGGTCAACTTCAACATCACCGACGCCTGCGGCCTCACCGGCCTTGCTACCCGCTTGTTCTGGGATTCGTATGTAGTAGACGCCAACAACGATGGCGCCATTACGGTGGCGGAGTTTCATCCTACTGCCGAACTCACGGCCACTGCCCTGACCCACAACGGCGCGGGTAGCTATACCATACAGGGCAATTTCCCCATAGGGCGGCATGCCTTCCTCATCAATGCCAAAGACGGATGCCTCAATGAGGCCACCGGCAGGGTAGTGGTCTTTGAAGTAAAAGACTGTAAGGTGGCGGCGCCGGTATGCATCAGCGCCTTTACCGCTACCCTCATGCCCGTAGATGCCGACGGCGATGGGCAGATAGACCCCTTGGGCGGTATGACGCCCCCCATACACGCTGGCAGCTTTTTGGCCAGCGCGCCGGGCGGCGATTGTACGGGGCCCATCAAAATAGCCATCTACAAAACGCCGGTGATGACCCCCTCTCCAGCCGATTCAGTGTTGTTTTTTGACTGCACGGAGCTGGGCGAGCGCCCGGTTTACGTTTACGCCTTCGACGGCGCCGGCAATAAAGACTTTTGTGAAAGCCGCATCATCATTCAGGATCAAAATGGGTTGTGCGAGACCCTCATGTCTATAGCCGGCGTCATCATGACGGAAGACGACGAACCCCTGCCCGACGTGCAGGTTAGCATCAGCGGCGTAGGCTATATGGAAGAGACCAACGAGCAGGGCCAATTCTCTATAGCCATGCCCAATTCCGATGATTATACCGTCGTTCCTCATCTCGATTCTTCCCCGGCCAATGGCCTTTCCACTTTTGATCTGGTGCTGGTGAGCCGCCACATTCTGCAAATAACCCCCTTAGACAGCCCCTATAAGCTCATCGCAGCCGATGCCAACAATTCAGGTAGCATCACCACGCTGGATGTCATCCAGATCCGGCGCGTTATCCTCAATCAGGATCCCGAATTTCCCAATAACCTCAGTTGGCGCTTTGTAGATGCAGACTATGTCTTTCCCGACCCCGCAAACCCCTGGTTGGAGCCCTTCCCGGAGGTTTTTAACCTCAATAACGCCACGCCGGCCGAGTATGGCAATATCCATTTCGTGGCCGTCAAAATAGGCGATGTCAACAACAGCGCTTCCGTCAATTTGAGGCGCCCGGAAGACGGTGAAGAATAGCAGCTAAGAAAGCAGCGCGTAATAGCAGTTTGGTTTGGCGGCGCATGGGTAATACGCTACCTTTGCGCCGCCAAATAACCAAACCGCCACTTATGGAAGCTTTACTGCAGAAATACAAAGACAAAAAGCCGGAAATCGTCTTCGAATGGTACGATGAGCCCACCGGAGCCGAAGGCTGGATCGTGATCAATAGCCTGCGCAACGGCGCAGCCGGAGGGGGCACCCGCATGCGCAAAGGCCTTACCCGCGACGAAGTCGTGTCGCTGGCCAAAGTTATGGAAATCAAGTTCTCCGTAGCCGGTCCGGCCATAGGCGGCGCCAAGTCGGGTATCAACTTCGACCCCGCCGACCCCCGCCGCGAAGAAGTGCTGCGGCGCTGGTATCGGGCCGTATTTCCCATACTCAAAAACTATTACGGCACAGGTGGCGACCTCAATGTAGACGAGCTCAAAGACGTCATCCCCATCACCGAAGAGCTGGGTCTGTGGCATCCGCAGGAGGGCATCGTCAATGGCCACTTTAAGTCGGGGCCGGGCGAAAGCATCCAGATTCTGGGCCAACTGCGCTATGGCTGCGCTAAAATTGTGGAAGACGCCCAATATGTGCCCGACGGCCCCCATAAATACGCCGTGGCCGACCTCATTACAGGCTATGGCGTAGCGGAGTCGGTGCGCCATTTTTATGAAATATACCGCGGCGGCAGCGCCGCCGGCAAAACGGCCATCATTCAGGGCTGGGGCAATGTAGCCTCGGCGGCAGCCTCCTACTTGGCCCTCCAGGGCGTGCGCATTGTGGGCATCATCGACCGGGCCGGCGGCATCATCCGCGAAGAAGGCCTTAGCTTGGATGACATCAAGCAGTTGTTTATCTCCAAAAAAGGCAATCAGCTCATGAACGACCAACTGCTGCCCTTTGCTGAGGTCAATGAGCGGATATGGAACCTGGGGGCTCAGATTTTTATCCCTGGCGCGGCTTCTAAGCTCGTTACCCCGGCACAGGTGGAAGCGCTGCTGGCCGGCGGATTGGAGGTCGTATCCTGCGGCGCCAACGTACCTTTTGTCGATGATGAAGTGTTCTTTGGCCCTACAGCCCGGCAATTGGATGAAAAAGTGGCCCTCATTCCCGATTTTATCGCCAACTGCGGTATGGCGCGGGTATTTGCTTACCTGATGCACCCCAATGTGGAAATGACCGACCAGGCCATCTTTCAGGATGTATCCGAAACCATACGCAAGGCCATGGCCGAGGTGTACAACGATCGGCCAATGCCCAACCAACTTTCTACCACCGCCCTCACCCGGGCCCTCAAACAGTTGGTGCCGGCCTAAGCCGCGCTGATGACCCCGCAAAACAAGTCTGGTATCAAAAAAGATGTGGCGAGCCCGCTCGCCACATCTTTTTCTGGGCTCCCAAACCGTTTGTCCGCCATCAACCTGCGCAAGACCAGTCGCCCGGCCATCTCACGCTTATGGCCCCCCCAAAGCGCGCCTGCCAACAGTTAGGGCTTCATCAAACGGCATTAACGCATATTAAAATAAACAACTTTAGGTGGGTTTATGATAATTTATTTGCGCATGCGCAAACAAACACTACCTTTGCAAATGGATTAATCTGTTCCCAAAAGCTAACTGTACTTCAATGGACCTAAGCAAAAACCGGCGCCCAATGGCTAACATGACTCGTAAACTGATTGGATTGGCGCTGCTTGCAGCCTTCGTTTCTACTGCACAGGCTCAACAGAGCGCTACACCCCCTGCTGCCGGCAGCAGCGGAGGCAGTGTAGCTACCCCTAAGGACATGCTCGAAATGGGTATTACCACCGGCTACTTCTTCATCGCCGGCGATGTGAAACCCGACTTTGGCTATGCCTACGGCTTACACTTTCGCAAAGCCACCGACTACATGTTTTCCCTGCGCCTCGACCTCCTCAGCGGGCAGGCCAGCGGCAAAAACGAACCTACCAACATCGCACGCGAGTACGACATGACCTGGTACTCCGGCACCGCCTTCGGCGTGTTTTCCCTCAACAACTTCCGCTTCGACCGCGTCAATCGCCGCTTCAACTACTATGCGATGGTGGGCGGGGGCCTCAACTTCTACGAATCGGAGTTTAAGTCGGCAGGTACCGACGGCAACCCCCGCATGGGTACCATCCAGCGCGAAGCTACGCCCCATGCCGGCCTCGGCGTAGGCTTAGCCGTCCGCCTTGGAAAAAAAGTAAACGTAGCCATAGAACAACAAGGATTTGTGCTCTTTGGCAAACGCGCCGACCAGATCGACGGCATCACCAAAGAAGACGGCGTGCGTTCGGCATTCACCGACATCCCGAGCTACACCAGCCTGCGCATCAACTTCAACCTCGGCAACAGCTCTAATCGCAGCGAGCCCCTCTATTGGTGTAACCCCCTCGAAGGCGTTATCGCCGACATAGAGTCGATCAAAAAACGCCAGGATCAAGCCCTCGCCGATTCCGACGGCGACGGCATCATCGACGCCATCGACCAGGAGCCCGACACCCCCGCCGATGTGCCCGTCGATACCAAAGGCCGCACCCTCGACAGCGATAAAGACGGTGTGCCCGACTATCAGGATAAAGAACCCTACTACCCGCCCCGCGCCGGCGAGCGCGTCAACGAAGAAGGCGTCGTGGTCAACCCCATCGGCGGCCCCGGCGGCGCCGGCGGCGGCGTCAGCGAAGCCCGCGTACAGGAAATGATCGACGCTACCTTGGCCCGCTACGGCATCACCGAGCAGCGCCGCACCGTTACCGACTTCTTCCTGCCCATGATCCACTTCGCCACTGATAATTCCACCATCAAATACTCCGACTACGGCACCCTCGCCGGCATCGGCCGCATGATGAAAGGCGACGAAACCATGCGCCTCATCGTCACCGGCCACGCCGACCAAACCGGGGCAGAGTCGTACAACGACCAAATATCGTACCAGCGCGCCAAGAGCGTCATCGACCACCTCGTCAATCAATATGGCATCGGTCGCGGCCGCTTTGTACTGCAATGGAAAGGCTCCAAAGAAAGCCTCGTGCCCCAGGGCGCCAGCTACATGAACCGCCGCGTAGAGTTCAGCGTGGCCGGCCCCAATGACGTCGAAATGGACCCGCCCGCAGGCGGCGGCGCCAATAACCCCGACGGCTACTAAACAAACTTCCGCTTTAGCGCCTGCCTCTGCCGGCGCCCCGCATCCCGGATTTTGGCCCTGCGCCAGGGTCCGGGATGTTTGTTCTTTTTCCCATCTTTAAGCCCTAAAAGCAACTGCCATGCGCAACCATCCGCACATCGACGCCGAGCTCCGGCGAGCTTCTACCTTGCCCGGCACATTTTACCGGGATGCCGCTGCTTTTGATGCGGCCCGCGAGCGCGTATTTGCCGCTACCTGGCAATGGGTAGCCGAGCGAGACGTCATTGCTCAGCCCCAATCTTTTTATCCGTTTACGCTCTTGCCCGGCGTGCTCGACGAACCCCTGCTGTTTACGCGGGACGCCGAGGGAAAGGCGCGCTGTATGTCGAATGTGTGTACCCATCGGGGGAAGATCGTCGTAGAGGAGGCCGGCGCCGGCCGATTGCTGCGCTGTGGCTACCACGGGCGCTGCTTTCGGTTAGATGGCGCCTTTAAGAGTATGCCCGAATTTGAAGGCGTGGAAAATTTTCCGACCCGGGCCGACGACCTGACCCCCGTATCGTTTGCCGAGTGGCTCGGCCTGCTCTTTGTGTCGCTGGCGCCGGCGGTATCGCTGGAAGAGATGACGGCCCCCATACGCGAGCGCCTGAGTTGGTTGCCTTTCGACAAGCTGAGGTATGCTCCGGAGGCCTCCCGCGATTTTTTTGTGGATGCGCACTGGGCGTTGTACTGCGATAATTATCTGGAGGGCTTTCACATCCCATTTGTGCATCCGGCGCTCAATGAGGCCATCGTCTTTGACGAGTACGGATATGAGTTGTACCCCTACTGCAATCTACAGTTGGGCGTAGCCAAACCCGGAGAGCCCAGCTTCGATATTCCGGCGGGTGCCCCCGATCATGGCCGGCTCATCTATGGCTATTATTATTGGTTGTTCCCCAACCTGATGCTCAATTTTTACCCTTGGGGTTTATCGCTCAACGTAGTGGAACCCTTAGGGTTAGCCCGTACCCGAATCCGTTTCCGCACCTACTTTTACGAAGGCACAACCTTCGACAGATCGCAGAACCGCATTGAACAAACGGAATTTGAAGACGAGGCCGTAGTCGAAAGCGTGCAGCGCGGCATACAGTCGAGGTACTATCAGTCGGGGCGCTATTCGGTAAAGCAGGAGCCCGCCGTACACCACTTTCACCGACTGCTGAGCGAATACCTTGCTAAAGAATGAGCTCCGGCTGATCAATGATGGATACCCGGGTGTGCTCAGACAGTTGCAGCAAAGCATTTTTGAGGCTGTTGAGTTGCCCCACCGTCTCCGCCCGGCCCACAAAAGACAGGTCAAGGCCTTTATCCAACGTATCCATACGCTTGAGCTCTACATAAGGCAGGTTGGCCGCGAGGATGGCGCTGATTTTTTCGAGGTCTTCTACGTCTGTGGTGATGTTTACAAAAAGGCGCCCGGATTCAGTCTGCGCCGCTACGTTGCCGCTCCAACGGCGGCTGCCCCACATCACCGCCAGGATGACCGCCAAGGCTACCATCGCCAACAGCGGTTGCCCGGCGCCACAGGCCAAGCCCACGCCAATGCTCATAAAAAGAAATACCAGCTCCTCGGGGTCTTTGATGGCTGCCCGGAATCGAACAATGGACAAGGCGCCCACTAACCCCAGCGACAACGCAATGCTGGACTTGACGATCATGATCACGAGCAGGGTGCTGAGGGTCAACGGCAGAAAATTGGCCCCAAATCGCCTTCGGTTGGAAATGGCATTGCCAAAGTGGATAAAGTACAGACGCAGTAATGTGGCCAGCAGGGTAGCCACTAAAATATTGAGCAGGAATTCGCCAAGAGGAACGTTATTCGAAAACTCCTGAATATAGCGCTCCTGTAACTGCTGTAGAAAATCCATGCAACAAGCCTTTGTGTTAAGCGGCAAAGGTAATGTAAAAAGGCGCTCCGAAGGAATCAGAGCGCCTGATAAACTATAAACAAACAAAAAACATTAGCAAGTTTGCATCGCGTATGAAGCCATACCAATGCGTTGTGCGTCCATAACAGAGCGCAATGGAAAGTGTTCACCATCACAAAGGTTTTTTCTATGAATTTCAAGAGGCTGTGGTTTTTGGCGCTCTTATCCGCCGTATCCTGCGCAGAGCCCGCCCCCGATAAGGAATATCTCTTTCTGGGGCATCCCTATCACTGGCAACAACCTTACCGGGTTGACCCCCGCCTCGAAGCCCTCGACCTAAGTCGTTTTTCGGGTATATGGCTGGGGGGCGACGTATGTAGCCGCACTACCGAACAGCGCGCTACCTTAGCCTACCTCGATAGCTTGTTTAGACTTAAAAATCCAGCTTCGCACTGGACGCTCGGCAATCACGACCTTATGTATGGCCATCCCGAATGGATAACAGAAGCCACCGGCCGGCCATCTTACTACGTGGCGCCACTGGACGACCTCTGTATATTGGTGCTCAATACCAACCTCATGTGGCATCATGAATGGGGGCAGCCCGCCGAAGATTGCACCGAAAAACGCGCACAACTCAACCTCATTCGCCAGCTATGCGATACCCTGCAGTATGCCTCCCATCTGGTGGTGCTGCACCATCATGCCCTGCTCAATGAACTAAAACGCGGCCCCCAAGGCGATACCCTCCGCCCCTTTAACCTCAACGCCATACCGGTGCGGGCGGGCTGCCCGCCGGAGGAAGTTTCCTTTACCGAACTGGTATACCCCTGGCTGACACAGGTACAGCAGCGCGGTATACAGGTGGTTATGGCAGGAGGCGACTTTGGTATGAACGCCAAAACCTTCTCCTACCGCACCCCGGAGGGCATCTGGCTGCTGGGCTCGGGCATCAACAACAGCCTCGATAAAAACTATGTGCCTGAATATGTAACCAACCTTAACCCCGACTCGGTGCTCGTGTTCCGGCATCACCCCGAGACGCGCCGGCTGAATTGGTCGTTTGTGCGGCTGGGCGATCTGGTGCGCAGCCACCAGGGGGCGGAAGGTGTAGCCGCCTTACCCGATTCGGTGCGCCGGCTCGTTGAGCAATGGTAGGCGCCCGCGTTTTATGCAAAAAAATAATTCCCACCCACTTAGCCTTTACACCGGGAATTTGCTTAATTTTGCCCAATCATTTTGTTGAGTATATCATTTGCTGACCTGGTAGTGCCTTGAAATGCACTACCAGGTTTGCCTTTAAAAAAGGGTTCCGCTATGTACGAATTGAATGAAGAATACATGCAGCAGCTGGAAGTGCTGGCTGGCGAAATTCAGGAAAGCGAGCTCCTCCAACAATATCTGGAAGAGGAAGAAGAGGAGTTTTTCCTACAACTCAAAGATGCCTATGAGCCGCGTATTGCCGAAGTTTACGAGCAGGTGGCCAAAGATAACCCCCTGCAGCTCATAGCGATCGAACTCGTCCTGCTGGACAATGCCTTCGAAGGTCTCTTCCTGCCCAAAATCCTCGGCCATGCCGTACTTAGGGGCGAAGTAGATAAGAACTGCAAGTACGTGCGCCCTCAGGAACACTTCAAGGAAGTATTGCTGGCCATCTGCAATTCCGCTAACTTCGACATCATCAAGAAGCGCATCGGCCAGTCTATCCAGATCGGCTTTGCCCTCAGCAGCGACATCTGGGTCACCAACCTCATCAACAGCATTGAAAACAAGCGCATCCGCCACTACCTCACCAGCCAAAAACTGGAGCGCTATCGCCGCGATAACGAGCGCAAGGTAGGCTACGATCGCTATGTACGACAGTTCCGCAACGAGGTATATCAAACCGCCGATTTCCCCGATACCGTAGCCAACCTCAAAGTTTACTACAACTCCCTGCGCGATTTTCTGCTTTACAGGGTCACCCGGCAGGCCGACAGCAATGCCAGCCTCATCGCGCCTATGAATGCGCTCGTAGCCAATGAAGCCCTCTACGGCGAAGACGAAATGCTGTACCTGATGGCCATCTATGGCGCCTTCTTCAACCTGTCGGACGAAGAAGCGGCCAACCTCAAGGCCAAATTCAGCAAGGTGCGCGCCAATGTCTTTGAGGCCGACGAAAAAGTGCTCGCATTTCTCCTCAGTCTTGCCGAGCATGGCGTAGATCTTCAGCCCGAAGCCGATCGCCGCCTGTCGGCCATCGTCGATAAAACCCAAAAGGATCAACTCTCCGAGTACTTTACCCTCGTCGACTTTATCCATGATCGGGGCTACATCAATACCGAGGTACACGAGGCCATTCAGGAAGCCTACAACCGTCATGAGGGGCTCTCCCAATTCAATGAGGGCGTTCGTCGCACCATCTTCCGCTACTTCGCCCGCTTTATCCAAAACCTCGAAGAGCGCGATTACCCCGAGTTCTTCGAAATCAGCAAAGTTTATACCATCTACATCGGCTTGTTTGGCAACCAACAGTTCAATCAGGACATCGAAGACCTCTCCATGAACTACGTGCGCAAACTGCTGGCCCGCTATACCGACAAACGCGGTAAAGACTATCAGGACATCAAAAAATTTGTCTCCACAGCTTTCCAAAACCTCGACTTCCTTGAAGAAAAAGAAGTGGTGGAGCTGTTCAAAACGCGCCGCAAGCGCAAAACAGACGAATAAAACCACCAGGTCATGGGAAGCTTACTCGGCGGTATCTCGGCTTATATTCGCGCCTTGGGGCTCATCCGCCGCTATGGGCTATGGACCTACGTTTGGCTGCCGGCCCTGTTTACGGTCGTCCTGGGGTTAGCCATATTAGAAGCCGCCTGGCTTTCCGGCGATAACATCGGCCGCTGGCTGGTATCGCTCTACCCCTGGGAAACAGGCCGCGGCTGGGTGGAGCGCATTGCCTCCGTCACCGGCGGACTGCTGGTGGTGGTGCTGGGGCTCATGACCCTCCGCTATATCGTCATGGCCCTGAGCTCGCCTTTTATGAGCTTCCTGTCCGAAAAATTGGAAAGCCGCCTATACCCCCACCGGGCAGCGCCTTCGTTCAGTATGGCGAAGGCCCTGTCTGATGTGCTGCGCGGCTTGCGCATTGCCCTCCGCAACGTGGTGCGCGAGCTGTTCTTCACCCTGCTCCTGCTGCTGTTGGGCGTCATCATACCCATACTGGCGCCCTTTGTGCCCATCCTCATCTTTCTGCTGCAAAGCTATTATGCCGGCTTCGGCAATATGGACTATACCTTAGAGCGCCGCTTTGGCGTGCGCCAAAGCGTGCGCTTCGTGCGCCGTCATCGGCTGCTGGCCATCGGCAATGGAGCGGTGTTTGTCTTGTTGCTCATGACGGTGGTGGGCTTTGTAGCCGCCCTGCCCTTGGGCGCCGTAGCCGCCGCCGCCGAGGTATTGCCTTTGTTGGAGGAGGAAGAAAAAATACCATAACCTAAGCAGGTTTCGTGCAAAGATCAGAGCCGTTTAGCCCGATCGTTGCACAAAACCTGCCGGATGCAACGGATACCCGGTATGAGCGCCTAAGGCTCGTCAGGTATGCTGCCGATTATCGCGCGCCTATCTGTTGTCCTGCTCCGCAAATACGCGCTTCAACAGGTCGGTAGTACGGGCGGCAATGTTGGTCCGTATGTTGTTCTCCTCCTGCTTCACCATGTCGAAGAGGCCCTCCAGCGCCTGCCGCGTCACATAGTCGTCTAAGCTGGGGTTGGCGGGCTTCACCAGCGGAATGCGGTTGTAGGCCGTCACCGCATCCGACCAGTACTGGCGGGCGCTGAACTTGTCCAACGATTGCACAATCACCGGATTGAACTGGGCGTAAAGCTGGTCGTAAGTCACCCGGCGCAGGTATTGGGTAGCCGCGTCGCGATCGCCTTTCAGTATGCTCATCGCATCGTTGAAGGTCATGCTCGTAATGGCCCGCACAAAGATGGGCTTGGCGCTCTTGGCCGCATCTTCAGCGCCCCGGTTGATCTTCTCCAAGATGTTCTCTTCCACCTGGGCAAAACCCGGCACATTTTTCAGGCGGTCCGTCACCTGCCGCGCCTCGGCGGGCAGCAGAATCTTATAGGCGCTCTTGTAGTAGCCGTCGGTAGCCGAAAGCCGGTCGGCCCCCTTGTTGATACCCGCCTGAAGGGCCTCCTTCAAACCATTGCCAATGTCGGCAGTAGTAAGTGGTACCTGGGTGTTGAGCACACTGCCCAACCGCTGCAAGTCGGTGGTGGTGCAGGCCGTGCCCATCAGCACCATCAGCACCATAGCTGTGAATTTCTGGAACATAATCGTAGTTTAATGCTGGTTTTATGACGCAGCAAAGCCCTCAATAGTTGTATGCCGCCGCGTTAGTGAAACGTTAAAAACACCCAGCTCTCCTTTTTAGCTCAATGCGCCTAAGGGAAGAATGTCTCTTTTTGGGGCCCCGCCGCATATCATCTACTCCCTTTATCACCACGGGCGGCGCCGGGTGTTCCGCTCTTATGGCTGTGCGCGCAGCCTCCTTGGGGTCGGCTGCACGCACAGCCATACCGCTGCACCCCCTGGTCCAAACAGCTACAGCGTTTTGCATGGCATATGTACATTTATTTAAATAATAATAAGTTAACTTTTTGTTAATTTATTCAAAAATGTTGATTCTTTGGGTATTATTTTTTTTTTTTTGTAAAAACTTAAAACTATGATACGCCAAAAAACGTACTTGATTCTCATTTCGTTGTCATTATTTGTATCTTTCAATTGTAGCCAATGTAGACCATCTATTGAAGATTTAGAGCGTGAGCTTAATAATGGCAATACCAATCCAGCAACACTTGTGGTAGCATTAACCGGGTCAGAAGTCAGGCAATCTTTGGCTATTGCTTGGGGTATTGAATGCCTTGAAGATGCTAACTTTACAGCCGATGTAGAGATTGTTGTTCGAACGGGACTACTTTCTAATGGACAGATTATACCTGATCCTAATCCTTATTATGATCGGGTTTTCCAAGATTTAAGCTTTGAACCAGAGAGCGCATTTGGAAATTTCCCAGGAACAAGAACAACAATAGCCGTTCCTAGCGAGGGGGCGTATTATATAACATACACTGTAACCGTAGATGAATGTTCCTTGTGTTGTAGCGGAACCAATGCACAGCTCCAGTGTGGGGTAAATCAAATAGGAATGCAATGTGAAGGAGGCCTACCTCGTATTGGATATGAGGCTTTGTTTCTTACTGCCGATAGACCTCCCTATTATCAAGACCTTAGGGTTTCAAGCCTAAGTTCGGTCAGACGTTCATGTGTTTGCAACAATTGCTTAACCGATTGCTAATCTATAAAATTGAATGTCATGTATAAATTTTATTTCCTCATCACCCTTTCTTCATTGGTTCTTATAGCGTCTTGTACGCGTGAGACCGTGACTTCAGGTCCTGTAGTTGACGAAATTCTTGAGCTCCCCGTAGAGCTAAGAAACTGGTTAGAAATGGATTTCTCATCCTTGGATGGATTTCTTTATGCACGATATAACGAATCCATTTCACCTAGTGGTTTTTCTTGTGTGGGAGGGTCGCATATCTTTGCAGGCAAGATTGATGCTAATAACGGATTAGCAGCTGGTACTGTGATGATTGAAACAGAATCGCTTCAAGTAGATGTAGACCCTACTTCTGAAGGACATCGATATGTGTTATATCCTTCCCTTAGTACAGCAATTCCTGGGCGTCACATATTATTTGACTTCACAACTACTGCTCCCACAGAGGTTGGTTCTTTCCAGCATACTGTACGTGCGCCGTTGGCTTTTTGTGCTTCTGCTAATATTTCTGACTATTTGGATAAAACAGAGGACCTAGTCATTAATTGGCAGCAAGATCCTGATAATGGAAGTCCTGTCATTATTTCTTTATGCGCAGCCGGTACAAGTTGTCTGATTAGAGAAGTAGAGGATACAGGCGAATTTACATTCAGCGCCAGTGAAATGGCAAGTTTTACAACCGGTCAAACAGCTATATTATTGATGGGCCGTGGTAATGGAGCTGTCATTAAGCAATCTAATGGATTTTCCATTGGATTGGGTACTGCTTCTATCGCTCTTAGAAGTATGGAAGTAGTAGAATAAGCGGTTGATGCGCACTAGCTCATCTGTTGGCATTTATTTTTTTAGTTTACAGTTACTATAGCCCTCCGCCAAGATTCATCAATCTTGGCGGAGGGCTATATGCTTACCCGCCCACGCCGGGGCTGCGCCGGAGCACGCCTCTGGTATCCATGACGTCAAGAGCGGGGCTAAGTTGCCGCCTTGCCCTCGTTGCCCTTGCCCGGGTAAATCTTGGCTTGAAAAACTTAAAACCGAACCACCAAGCCCAGCCCTCCTGCCGCCCCATTTCCGGGGGTGGGCGTCACTACGGGGCGCAGACCTATCTCCAGATCGTCGCGGGTATCAAAAGTCATGAGATGCGCATCCACAAAGGCCTCCATACTTTGCATGGCATATACGAGGAATAGGCCAAAGTAGGAGGTTTGGCGGCGTTTGTCGGCCCGGTCGCGCAGGTTGCGCAGGCTGGTGACGTTGTCGAGACTGGTGCCGGTAAATTCATGATCGTCGCCCCGGAGCTTAGCCTGATAGGCGCGTTGCAGCCGGTTGTAGTTGGTGGTATTAAAGTCGGCCAGCGCCGCTACACCCACAAAAGCGCCATACACCAAGGGCGCCTTCCAGTATCGACCATTGTATATCTGGCCGCCGCCCGGCGCCAACGACCACCACAGCGCTCTTCGAGGCTCAATGATGCGGGGTTGGCGGAGTTTTACGCGCAGGGACGTATCCGGCGCGCCCAGCGTTGAGGCGAGGGGGGCGGGCGGCAGAGAGTCAGTGGGTTGCGCATAGCCGCCCAAGGGCAACCATCCGACCAGCAGCAAGTATAATAGCCGGCGCATCCGGCAAATGAGAGGAATATTCATGTAGGAGGCCACTACTGCTCGATGCACTTAAAGAACTCCGTCAGTTGGGCGCTGTCTTTGAAGGGCAGCACAATCTGGCCCCGGCCCGTCTCTGCATCGTCGATCTGTATGCGCAGTTGACCGCTGCCAAAGAAGGCCCTAAAATCTTCGAGTATCTTTTGCTGATCGGCATCTAACCGGCCGTTGGTTGTTGGACTCTTGACGGCTTCCTTGCCGCTGCCCCCTTTTGTGGCCGGCTTAAATTGTTTGGCCTGGCGCTCGGCTTCGCGCACCGACCAGTTGGCCGACAGTATTTTTTGCAGAAACTCCTTTTGGAGCAGCTTATCGGATACGCCGGCAATGGCGCGGGCATGGCCCATGGATATGGCGTCGGTCTTGATGGCGCTCACCACGTCGGGGTGCAACTCCAGCAGACGCAGGTAGTTGGTTACGGTGGTGCGGTCTTTGCCTACCCGCTCGGCCAAGCGCTCGTGGGTGAGGTCAAACTCGTTGCGGAGGCGGTAGTACGAGTAAGCAATCTCCATGGCGTTGAGGTCCTCGCGCTGAATATTTTCGATCAGGGCCATTTCCAGCAGCTCCTGATCGTTGGCTATGCGAATGAAGGCTGGTACCTCTTCGAGGCCTGCTAATTTCGAGGCCCGCCAGCGCCGCTCGCCCGAGATGATCTGGTATTGATTGGGGGCCATGCGGCGCACCGTCAGCGGCTGAATGATGCCATGCACCTTTATGCTGTCGGAAAGCTCGCGCAGGGCCGTCTCATCAAATTCTTTGCGGGGCTGATCGGGGTTGCGCTCAATTTCCCGAAGGGGGATCATGGCGAAATGGCTGGATAACTCCCGTACCAGCCCTTCGGGGTTGATGTCGATTTCCTCTTCAACCTTGTTGCGGGAGAAAAGAGCGTCAATGCCGGAGCCCAATTGCTGCTTCCCCAACTGCCTTCCGTCTTTGTTGCCGAGCTTTTTAGCCATAGAAATTTTCGCTGTTTAAGCGCTGGTTCAGACAAGCGAGCGTCTGTGGGTAGCGCCGCTTTATATATTTACCTTTACGGTTTCACCGTTTTTGCGCAGGAACTCCTCTGCGAGGTTCAGGAAGTTGATGGCGCCTTTGCTGCCTGCATTGATCATCACTACGGGCATGTGCATGTTGGGGGCTTCGCCAATGCGGGAGTTGCGGTGTACGATGGTGTCGTATACTTTATCATCAAAGATTTCCCTAATCTTGGCCACTACTACATTGGCCAAGCGCAGGCGGCTGTCGTACATGGACAGCAGTATGCCTTCGATCTGGAGTTTGCCGTTCAGGTTTTGCTGTACCAGCCGGATGGTGTCCTGCAATTTAGACAGGCCCTCCAGGGCGAAGAATTCGCATTGTACGGGCACCAGCACCGAGTCGGCTGCCGTCAGGGCATTTACCGTCACCAAGCCCAGCGAGGGCAGGCAGTCGATGAAGACATAGTCGTACAAATGCTTTACCTGGTCTACAATACCCTTGATGACATATTCGCGCCGCTCGCGGTTCACCAATTCCAGCTCGGCCCCCACTAAGTCAATGCTGGAGGGCATGATGTGCAGGTTGGGCGTATCGGTCTCATAAATGGCTTCGGCCGGCTCCAGATGGTTAACCATGCAGTCGTACAAGGATGTATCGGCATCGCCCGGCAGCACGCCCACCCCCGAAGAGGCATTGGCCTGAGGGTCGGCGTCGATGAGCAGCACCTTCTTATCCAGAATAGCTAAGCTTGCAGCCAGATTGATGGCGGTGGTCGTTTTTCCAACTCCGCCTTTCTGATTGGCAATTGTGATTACCTTACCCATGAGACTTAGGTCAACTTTATGCGTGAAAAATGGCCGGTTCGCGGCTTTATAAAGACAGCGTTTCGCCAATTGCCGGCAAAATTAGCGTTTTTCCCCGATCTGCGAAAGCCTTTTTAGCTGCTTCGTGGTCGATGCGGATGTAGCCAAAGGTATCGTAATGACAACCAATGATCGTATCGCATTGGATAAAATCGGCCGCCAGCACGGCATCTTCATAGCCCATCGTGAAGTTGTCGCCTATGGGCAGAATGGCAAATTGAAGGGGCGGGCAGGTCATCGGTATGAGCTGCATGTCCAGCGTGAGGGCCGTATCGCCGGCATGGTAGAAGCAGGTTTCGTCGTTCCAGATCACAAAGCCGCCGGGGTTACCGCCATAGGCCCCGTCGGGGAAGCCGCTGGAATGCACCGCCGTCACCATCTTGGCTGTACCAAAATCAAAGCTCGCCTTGCCGCCGTGGTTCAGCGGATGGCCATTGAGACCCCGACCCGTATAATGCACATAAATCTCATAATTGCCAATGATGAGGCTGTCGCTATTGCGCGCTACCGTCTCAGCATCCGCTATATGGTCGCCGTGAGCATGCGTCAGCAGCAGGTATTCTGCCCTTATGGCTCCTACATCCACGCTTTTGGCCAAATCATTGGCACTGATGAATGGATCAAAAAGGAGACGCTTGCCCGCCGTTTCAATTAAAAAGCAGGAGTGGCCAAAATAAGTCGCCTTAGTCATGGTCTTATTGATTTAGTGAGACAAAAATAGGAAAAAAAGTGGCGCCACGCGGGATGTGTACATTATTTGCCTTTGTAAAGGGCGTGTTTTTTGGGAGGGCGGCAGGGCTGGGCTTAAAGCCCTGGTCTCGCCGCATGAATTGGGGGTACAGCATAAAAAGGGAATGTAGTGTCGCCGCCGGCGATGTCCGGATTTTTCCACTGGCTATTCCGCCA
>CAYOTJ010000004.1:3934-22547 GCA_964406855.1 uncultured Saprospiraceae bacterium | reverse complement strand
AGGGCTACTTAGCCCCCTACGCCGATTCGGTGAAAACAAAAATTGCCGTCGGCGCTAATTTCTCCGCTAAAACCAAGCGGATAGACGAGTGGTTGGTGGGGTAAACGTTAGATTTCCTATTGCCGCATCCCCTCCTTTCGTCGGGGTCGCTCCCTTCCGACCACGTCCCTTTGGGCCGGGTAAACCTCGGCTATTCGCCTCGGTGCTGCGCGCCCGCCTCCTGCGTCGGCTCCCCTCCAGGCAGCTTGCGCACGAGCACCACCCATCAGGGGTGTTCCGTGGGATTAGCCTGCTTTTTTGCAGAACAAATCCCCCAATACCCCTTATATTTGTATCCATGAAACTCCCGATCGGCATACAAGACTTCGCAGAAATCCGTACGGGCGGCTATGTGTATGTGGACAAGACACAGCACATCCACCGCTTTTTGGATAGTGGCAAGTATTTCTTCCTCTCCCGCCCCCGCCGCTTCGGCAAGTCGCTGCTGTTGTCTACCATGCACGAGCTGTACTCGGGCCGCCGCGACCTCTTCGAGGGCCTTTGGATACACAACCAATGGTATTGGGAGGCGCAGCAGCGGCCTGTCATTTGGTTGAAGTTTGCCAAAATGGCTTACAAAGAAAAGGGGCTTTATGCGGCGCTGGAGGATGAGATACATGCCATAGGCAAGGAAAACGGCATCTCATTAACGGGCAATACATTAAAAGATAACTTCGGAGAGCTAATTGCCAAGATGGCAGCCAACCAAAAAGTCGTGCTACTCGTAGACGAATACGACAAACCCATTATTGATTTTTTGGACGATGTGCCCCAAGCCGAGGCCAACCGCGATGTGCTCAAAAGCTTTTACTCCATCCTCAAAGACAGCGACGCGCTGCTCGAAAAAATCTTCATCACCGGCGTATCCGCCTTCAGTAAAGTCAGCATCTTTTCGGATCTGAACCACCTGACCAATCTCACGCTCGATCCTTTGGCCTATACCCTGCTGGGCATCACACAGACCGAATTGGAAACGGTATTTGCCGAGCCGTTGGCCCGGTACGATAAGGAAGCCGTCAAACGCTGGTACAACGGCTACAGTTGGGGGGGCGATGAGCGGGTCTACAACCCTTTTTCCTTGTTTCGGTTCCTGAATTCCGGGCAGTACCAAAACTTCTGGTTCGAGACCGGCACACCCACCTTCTTGGTCAAAGAAATGCAGCGGCAAAAGATGTACGATGCTACAAATCGCCAGCAAACCTCCAACGACCTGATCAACTTCGACTTCACCAAGCTCAACCCCATCACGGTGCTCTTCCAAACGGGCTACCTGACCATAAAATCTTATGATCCGGAATGGCTGCTTTATACCTTAGATTACCCCAACAGGGAAGTGCAATTTTCGCTCGAACAACTGTTGATGAGCATTTATATGGATGACCCCCTCAATCAATCCATTCCCCGTGTAGTCAACATCGCCCAGGCCCTTCTCAGAAAAGACCTCGAAGCCGTCGTAAAAGTCATCAACTCGGCCTTTGCCGGCATTCCCGCCCAACTGTGGCAGAAGGAAAACGAGCACTTTTACCATGCGCTTATCCACCTTACTTTCAGCCTGCTGGGCACTTACGTCAAATCAGAAGTCAATACCGCCAATGGAAGGTGTGATGCGCTGGTAGAAATCGGCGACTACATCTACGCCTTCGAGTTTAAACTAGACAAGCCTGTAGCGGAAGCCATGCAACAGATTCGCGACAAGGGTTACTTAACTCCTTACTCCGACTCTCATAAGCAAAAAATAGCCGTGGGTATCCATTTTTCAAAGAAGAAAAAAGCCGTGGCAGCCTGGGCTATGGAGGAAATGTAATCAAAAGCGACCCATCCATAGACGTTGCCATCGCGCCCGACACTTTACTCCAAACGGTATTGTAGCGCCCTCCTTTTTGGTCAGGGAAATGAAGCGAAGAAAGATATACGATGGCTTCCAACCGGCAGCAGACATCCGGCGACCTGACCAACTTCGACTTTACCCGCCTCAATCCCCACGCCCCTGCGGAGCCCGCGTGAGGGGCAGCAGCGGTATGGCCCCTTGAGGCGCAGGGCCGGCGCAGCGATAAAGCCCTGCGCCTCAAGGGGCCATAAGAGCGGATGACCCGACCCCTGCTGCTGCCCCCTCCGCCAAAGGGGGCAGCAGCAGGGGGCACGCCCAAAATATCTGACTTAGATCGACCAGCCCTGCTTTTTCACAAAATCGGCGGAGCTTGATATAGTTCTCCAAGTCAGGATGAGTGAAAAAATGGACGCCGCTATTTTTTCGGCTGGCAAGGCAAAAAACGCAGACATAGCCTGAGCTATGGCGAGGCTTTTTAACGCCGCCGGACGGAAAAAGAGCAAGTGAAGATTTGCAAATCTTGGCTTGGAGAACTATAAACACCACAAGGCGCTTCAAGACGGGTTAGGGCTTTTGCGATGCATCATTTTCCCTGGGGGGCGCCCCCCGGCCCGCTCCGGTTGGGGTATACCTGCAAAATGAGCAGTGGGGGTATTTACTTAGTCAGATGAAACAAAAGGAGGCCGGGGGTCACGCTATCCGCTCTTATGGGGCCGCATGCGCTTATGGCGTATAAACTTCTCAGGGGGCGGCCCCATACCGCTCCTATCGTTCGCCCGGGGCAGCTACTTAGCTGTGGTGGCGTCGTCCTTCATGGCTAAGGCTTCTTCTTCAAGCCTGCGCATAGCGGCTTCCTCTTCATCGGTTTCGTCGCCAAAACCGCACAGATGCAAAATGCCGTGGATGACGACCCGATGAAGCTCCTGCTCAAAAGGCAGCCCCAGATCGTGGGCATTGTCGCGTACGCGATCTACGCTGATAAAAATATCGCCGGCCAACTCGGGCTGCTCGCCGTAAGGAAAGGTAATGATATCCGTCAGGGTATCGTGGTTGAGGTATTCTAAATTGATCTGGTGGAGGTAGTCGTCGCTGCAAAAAACATATTGCACCTGGCTCACGACGCAGCCGTGCTGAGCAGCCACTCTGTTGATCCACTCCGATAGCGCAGCCTCATCGGCGATGGGCAACGGAACATCTTCGGCGTCGAACGACAGCGGCGCGGCAGCCTCTTCGTCTTCGGGCAAATCGGGGAAGGAAGGAAATTGCTCCACGCCCGATCAGATGTTAAACTGCATCTCTACGGTGCTGCCGCCATCCTCAAACTTGAGGCAGTCGCAAAGGTGGTGCATAATAAATACGCCCCTGCCGCCCGGCTTAGCAATATTCTCCGGCAAAGTGGGGTCGGGTATTTGATTGATATCAAACCCGCAGCCCTGGTCTGAGACCTGTATGGCTAACGTGCCTTTACTCTTCTTGGTGCGGATGCGCACAACCTTATTACAGTCGCAGCCATTGCCATGAATAATGGCGTTGTTGACGGCTTCTGTCAAACTCAATAAGATGTTGTCGTATACATCCGTACTCAAATTGTACTGACGAGCAAGGCCCTGCACCAAAGCTTCCACTTTGGCTATGTTTTGCGGCTGTGATGGGATTTGAAACATCGCAGATTGACTGTTCATCTTTATCATGGTGTCCAATATACAACAAGTAGAGTCAAAAAGCAAGTGCTTTTATCAATTTCCTCGCAAACTCTGGAAATATTCATCTACCAGATAGCGATAGTACGGGCTCAACGACGGGTTTACGGCCTTGAACATATCAATTTCGGCTTCCCGTTGTTTGAGGTATTCCTGTATGGCCGGCGGCAGCGGGCGTTCGCGTTGCTGGGCCGACTCGGATTTCCGCTGGTTGTCGAGCTCGCGCTCGCGCTCGGCTTTTTCATGCTCCAACAGCCTCGAAAGGATGTCCTGCTGGCGCGTGAGGGTTTCATTGCTGAGGCGTTTGTTGACCAGGTCTTCTTCCACCTTGTCCATTTGTTCGGCAATTTGCTGCAATTGAGGGTCGCCCTTACCTTGCTGCTGTAGCTCCTGCTGTTTTTCGCGCAGGGCTTTGCGCAGGGCCGCCTGGCGGGCCGCCATTTGGGCAAATTCGCGGCTGCTGGGGCTTCCTTGCCCCTGCTGCATGCGCTGCCGCAATTGTTGTAGCTGCTGGTTTAGCTGCTGTTGCCCTTGGCTCATCTTATCGCTGGGCTGCCGGCCGGGCTTGCCATTACCTTGTCCGCCGGGTTTGTTGCACATCTGGTCGCCCGACATCATACCCGACATCTGCTGTTGCATCTGATTCATCACCTCGCTCAGCATCAGCGCCAGATCATTGACGTTTTTCATGGTGCGCTGCTGGTGGTCGGCGGCCTGCGGCTTGCGGCGCTCTTCCAGATCGCCTACCGTCGAGCGCATATTGCTCTTAATATCGGTAACCTTCTCTGTTACAAAGGACTCAATCTGGTAAACCCGCTTGCTCAGCGCCTGAAGGCTGTCTTCTATGAGTTTGAAGTCGTCGTTGAGCTTAAACTGTTGCTGTACCAATGAGGTATAACGGGGCGTATTGATCTCTACCCGCTGCAACTGCTTCATTACGTCTTCCTGCTCAAAGGACAGGCCTACGAGGTTTTCCAGCAGTTGGCGCAAGGCGGCCATGTCTTCCTCCATCTGCTCCATCTCGCCGGACTGCATCTGCATTTGCATGGAGTTGGCCATATTTTTCATCTTCTGAGATGCCCGTTTTTGCGACTGGCTGGCCTTGCTGTTCTGGTTTTGCTGGAGTTGCTGCTCGCTCTGGTTGAGGTCTTGCTCTATGTCTTCCCGTTCTTCTTCGCGGGCATCCATTTCCAGAGGATTCTCCAACTCTTCATTTTTATCCATCATCTCGTCCATCTTCTCCTGCAACTTGTCGAAGGCGTCGTTGATGGCGTCCTGTTCCTGCTTGAGTTCTTCCTGGGAGCGCTCCTTGTTTTCGGTCTGCTCAGACAACTGCTCTTGTTGCTCGGCCAATTCCTCAAGGGCGTCGATGGTTTTATTCATCTCGTTTTCCAGTTCCAATTGCTTGTACAACTCCAGCAGACGATCTAATTCTTTTTCCAGCTCTTCATCGCTCAGTTGCATCTCGTCCATCATTTCCAGGGCGTTTTCCTTTTCGAGCTGTTGCATCAGTTCTTCTATCTGCTGCATCAATTCTTTCATTTCTTCGCTGATCGACTCTTCAAAGAGTTTCTGGAGTTGCTCCTGCTTTTGTTGTATGCTCTGATCGGTTTCGCTGAATTCTTCCTGGTTGCGCATGTTCTCCTCGAACTTCTCGCGCGCATTCTGAATTTGCTGCTCTACCTGATTTTGGCGTTGCATCATATTTTCGAGTTCCTTGCGCATTTGCCAGTCTACTTCCTTTTTCTGAAGCAGCTCGTTGCGCAGGTCTTTCATGTCTTCCTGCAACTTCTGGGCTTCCGTCAGGGCGCGTTCGAGCTCGTCTTTGATTTTTTCGGAGTTTTGCTCGGCCATGGCCTCAAATTCTTCCACGGTAGGCATGCTGAATGTCATCGTGCCTGTTCTGGCAGGCTTGCTGCCGTTTACGGCGTCGTTGTCGTATACCTCGAAATAATAGGTTACCTGATCGCCGGGTTTGAGCCCCAGCTCATTCATATCGAAGGTGTAATTGTAGCGTAACTGCTTGCCCGAAGGTTTGGCCATAGGCACCTTTTTGAGGGGGTTAGCCTGGCCGTTGTGGGGTGTATGCTGGTAGTTGAACGACAGGCTCACAAGGCCATAATCGTCGGAAGCATCCCCCAGGAAGTACAGCAGTTTTCGCTCGGTGCTGTCCTGGAGTTTTTCCACGCTAATCTCCGGATATAAGTCGGGGATAACCGAAAGCTGGTAGCCAACCGAATCGGCCCGGGGTAGTTGCCCGTTCGACACATAGAGCTTATAACCTTGGTCGCGCATGATTTTGCGCTGATAGGTGAATAGATCGGCGGCAAAGCGACGGGCGTCTACGCCTTCACTTTCCCCATCGAAACACAGTTCAATACGATCGGTATAAAAAGCGTTAAAAACCCAGTCGACGATGGTTCCTGCCGGTATGGTCAGGTCGCCTATGTTGCTCACCGTTTCGTCGGCCCGGCCCACATAAGCCGGATAGTTGAGCTTTACTTCAAAGCTGGCCACATTGGGTTTCTCCAGCACGTTCAGCGTGTATTCATAAGACGATACGCCACTGGAAAAGAGCTTAAATTCGACGTCCTTCTGCACATTGCTGAAACGGTAGGTAAAGCGGTCGGCGGCTGTTTTGGTAAGGCGATATTGATAGTTATCGATGTCTATGAATACTTCATTGGGCAGCTCATTGCCTTCTATTTTGACTTCCAAGGCATAGTCGCCAAATTGGACAACCTCCAGTTCCTCTTCATTCAAGACAAACCGGAAGGGCGCCGGGCGCAAAAACTCCCGACCATTGTGAATAAGTCGATTGGTGCTGTCGCGGATGATGCTGGGCGCCGCCACCAACAGGGTGAGCAGCAACAACAGCGGAGGAAGCGCGTACTTGAGGTACTTGCGATTTTTAGACAGATCGATAGCCGCCTGAAAAGGCGCCGGCTTAATTTCTTCCGATTTTTGCTGAATGCTCGCCAGAATGAGGGCTTTATCGGCTGCATGATCAGCGGTCTGATCGGCCTGATGCTTCAACTGGAGGACGTTGAGCAGCTTGTCTTTGATGTTGGAGAAGTGGGCGCCTACAATAGAGGCCGCCTGCTCGTGAGAAATGACCTTGCCCAGACGAAAGTAATGAGCCAATGGGGTAAATACCCAACCGCCCAGTGCCAGCAAACTGATGCCTACAAAAGAAAAGAACAGCAATCGGCGCGGCCCCGGAGAAAAATAATAGTAGTGCTCCAGCAGATTGACGGCCAAAAACAGCACCAGAACCAGCCCCGTGCTGTACAGCGCGCCGCGTATGATCTGGTTGACGTAGTATTTGCGAATAAACTGGTCTAGCTTTTCGATCAACAGCTGATAATTATCCTGTTTTGTCGACATCGTCTACTGGTACTTTTGTTCAGATTGATAATTGTAAACCGCAAAACCGGCTATAAAGTTATGGGCACTCCTCTTATGTATTTAACTTGATACGTATTAAAACCGGTTTGGTTACACAGGGTCAGCGGAAAGGGCAATGGGTTAGGTCAGCTCTAAATAGCTGAAAAGCCATGCAAAAATAAGGCAAAAAACCAATATGGCGCAAGGGTATCTTAATACAAAGCGAGTCCTGTATCCCGTAATGCTGCCGAAGTAGCGCTAATTGCGGCGAATACACGAACCCAATGTCGTTTAGCGCCCGAAGCGCAATAGCGGCCGGAATGGCCCTACAGAAAAAATAGCTGCCCACGGCTCATCGTTGCCGTGGGCAGGCCAAGCGCCGACTACGGCAGTAAACTATGCCGGAGCCCGCAAACATCGCTACAAAACCGCCCGAAACAAGGCGACTCGCAGCCATGCTATCTAAACAGCCCTATTCCGGGCGCTACTTATAGCTTATTCAACAGGCGGGTGACCACCGTTTGGTTGTCGGCAGCCAACAAACGCACCAGATACGTTCCCTTTGGCAAGTCGGAGATGTTGTACCACTGACCGTCGCCGTACTGAAAATGCTTAACCAGGCGACCGGCCAGGTTAAACATCTCTACCCGGGTTACCGGCGCGTCGCCTTCTAAGGTAAAGGCGCCCGATGCCGGGTTGGGATATACTTTTACCAGCTCGCGATTTACGTCTACCGTACCCGTAGCCGTCTGGTTGAAGTAGTATAAACCCACTACGCGCTGGGTGGTATCGGCTACGTTAAAAACCGTAATTTCCACTACGGCTGCCCCTACGTTATTATTGGGGTAAACGTGTACGTCCATGCGAGCTTCTTCACCGGCAATGAAGTTGAAGTTGCGGGCGCCCACATTAGGAAAATAACACTGGTTTTTATCGCATACAGCGCTTTGCCAGCCGCTGGAAATTTCTACGACCCGGCGTTCCCAGCGGGCCTCAAAGTCCTGACCCGTATTGTTGATAACATTAGCATGGGCCACGCCTTCGAAGGCGCTGGGGGCGATGCCTGTAATTACGGCAGGATTGGGGCTGATGACCAGAGGGTTACTACCTTGTGCAAAGGTCAGGCAGGAAACGAAAAGGAAGCTAAGAGCAAGTAAAGTTGTTTTCATATCTCAAGGAAATTAATGAAGTTAATGGAAAATTTAACGCTTAGCAAGAGTAAAAGTAACTAATCTCCGGCTAATGAGCCTATAAAACAATCAACAGGTCGGGCAGATGACCAGCAACCTAATTAAAACGGGGCGTCGACTAATGCCGACGCCCCGTTTGTGTTCACTGTCAAGGGCAAAAGCCCCCTAAAGCATTACTTCGTAACGACAATGCGCTGCGTGATCTCGCCCAATTGGGTGCGGATGCGCGCCATGTAGATACCGGCCGTTTCCGGGTTCCAAGTGCGCACGTATTTGCCGGCGGCATAGTCGCGGTTCTGGTCGAGGGTGGTTACAACCTGGCCATTAACATTGAGGATGTCGATGGTTACTGCGGTGGCTTCTACCAGTTCAAACTCGATGTTGGCCACAGCGTTGGCCGGGTTGGGGAACACCGATACTTTGCCGGCCAACAGGTTGGCTAAGTCGTTGGTACCCACCGGACTGCCCAGTACGTTAATGTTGTCGATGTAGAGGTTGTTGCCCCAGTCGGACAAAACGCGGAACTGAATGTTCACCTCGCCTTCGCCATCGTAAGCGCTCAGGCTGATGGAGTCGGTTACCCAACCGCCTGCGGGCGGCAGGAAGAACGGATTCTGAGCGGGCTGAGTAGCCAATGCAGCGCCTGCCTTGTCGTATACAACGGCCCAGGTAGCGCCGCAGTCGGTAGATACGCGCACTTGCAGACGGTCGTTGGAAGCGCCATAGCGGGCATTAGAACGATCGAACTTGAGGTGGGTATTGGCCTGGCTGCTGAAGTCGAGCTTGGGATAGGTCATGGTACCGTCGGGTTGAGCATTGCTCTCGGCGGGGTTCCACTGGTAGAAGTTCACAAACAACGAGCGGTTGCTCTGGCCATAGCCGCCTACGGGATCGCCGGCAGAAGAGGACAGTTCGCCGCGGGATAGCGACAGGAAGGTACCGCTGCCAAAAGCGCCATCGGGGATGGGCTCGCCAATAACGGCGATGGTGGGGTAAGTACCGGCATAGCCTTCGTTGTCTTCTTCAAGGCTCGTGCCATAAACTTCGTCGGAGATGGAGGCGTATACCGAAGCAGGCGTCTCGTTGTTGAGGCGGTTGAGGTCGACCTGGCCATCGTTTACATCAAGAATAACGAAGGTCACGCGGGTGCTGCCGCCGGGCAGGGTATACTCGGGGAAGCTTAATGTAGCGGCCTCATCCGGGGCCAGGTTGCCCGTCCAGGTTTGCGAAGCTACGGCCTCGTCGTTGAAGAGCAGGCCTACTTCTACGCTGGTGATGGCGTCGCCGCCGTTGTTGCGCACTTGAATGACGGGCGTGATGGTAGCGCCGCAGAGGCCTGCAGGATCAGCCGTCAGGTTTTCGCCTAAGGCTGCGTCGAGGGCGCCGGCGATTTCAACGGGCTCGCTGTAAGCAGCCTGGTATACCGACTTGGTGCCGTTGTCCTGGAAGAAGGCGATAATGGCTATCTCGCGCAGGTCGTAGAGGTAGTCGGGGATGGGCACAGCATACGCAATGGTTGTGCTTGCGCCGGCAGCTAAGCTGGTAAGCGGAGCGCCGTTGGCATTGGGCAGCATCTGGCGCATTACGTTGGAGAATTCCAATTCGCCATTGCTGCCGGGAGCCGTGGGGAACTCAATAGCGCGCTCGATGATAACCACGTGGAAGCGGCCGCCGTTGAGCGCAATATCGGAAGCGCTAACGTTGGTTACCACTGCTGTGATGAACACCGAGTCGAGGTCGGCGCTCAGCGAGTGGCTGAGGTCGATCGTCATGGGCGTAGTCTGGCTGGTAGCAAAGTCGAGGGCGGGCTGATTGTAGCCGTAAGGGCCGCCTTCATAGCCGCTGCTGGAAGTAACGTTCCAGGCGCCAACGCCGCCGCCATAGCTGTTGCCGGGCAGAACGCCGTCGATCCAGGCAGTGGGCACGCCGCTAAGGTCGTAGTACGTGCTGCGCGTGTCAACCTGATCGGGGTTGGCTTCGTTCATGGGGTCATAACCCGGGAACGGCGCCTGATATTTGATGGCGAACACCCGCTCGGTGTTCTGACCCAAAAGCGTGTTGAACGCCGGGTTTTGCGCGGCGCAAGGCCCGCAGGAAGCGTTGGTAAATTCTTCGATGAGCACAAAGCGCTGAGCCTGGCCCCAAAGCATTACCGGCAAAAAGGCAACGAGAAAGAGTAATGATTTCCGCATACCGATAGGTTTGGTAAGATGAAAGTATAGTGCTGATGAATAAAAATTTCAACCAAACGGCCTGTAACCAAAAAACATGGCGTAGATGCGGGCTTTTTGAAAACAGATAAGCGTGAAGTTGATTAACGGCCCAAAAATAGAGGAATTTTAACGATTGAGGCGACGATCTTAGCCATCGGGCTGTAAAGGAATGATAAAACGAGGAAAAAAATAGACTCAATAAATTGAATATCAATTAGTTAAAAAGCAAAAACAAAGCAACGCCCCGCTAAATTTGTTGTGCCCCCGACATAAAAAAAATGGCGCGTAATGCAGCGCAATTCCTATAATAATCAGATAGGCTTAATAGGAAATGGCGCTTTGGACCAGCGGGCGCAGTGGTATAGGGCTGCCGGGGCTGTGTAAAACGCCAAACCCGACAGGGCGGTTGGCGCCCGCACCGGCAGCCCTATAAGAACGGAGCACGTTTACCCGGAAGAGCGTAGCGACGACGTGGCGGCGCCGCGCAGCATGCCATCAGCAGCGGGGTGTTATGCGGCGGGGCCCCTAAAAAAAACTTACCCCCAAAGCGGACTGGGATAAACGCCCCTGGCGATGAGGCCGGCAAAAGCCTCTTCCACGGCGGGTTTGTCTTCGCGGTAGGTGACGCCATACCAGCGGTCTTCGCTGGAGAGGATGTGGACGCGCGCGTGGCCGTTTTTGATGAGGGTATCTACGACGGTGGGGATGAGGAACTCTGTTTTGGGCTGCTCCTGGTGATCGAGGGCGAAGCGCTCGAACATGAGTTGGGTGGTGTTGAATATATCGGGGTGGAAGCCCCAGAAATTCATGGATACAAAGCTTTCTTCGCTAAGGGGGTAGCGTTGGCCGTCGTCGCCGAGGTAAGCGGGCCGACCATCGGGTTGGCGCTCGATTTTGAGGCGTTCGTCGATTTGGGTGAGCAAGCCCTGCTCGTTGGCGGCGGCTACGCCCCGATTGACGGCGCCGTGTTCGGAGAGGGTATTGCGCAGGATATAGCCGATCATGGAGAAGGCCGAGGGGGTACAGTCTTCGCGCAGGAAGCGGGCCATGGTGTGGAAGGCGTCGGCGCCGTAGTAGTCGTCGGCATTGATGACGGCGAAGGGCTCCTGTACCGCGGTGCGGGCTACCAGCATGGCGTGGGCGGTGCCCCAGGGTTTTTCGCGGAGTTCGGGATTGACGCCAGGAGGCACAAAGCTGTCTTTTTCCTGGAACACGTATGTTATCGGAATGCGGCCTTCGAAGCGATCGCCGATTTTTTCTTTAAAAGGGGCTTCGATGTCTTTGCGAATAACAAAGACTACTTTGCCGAAGCCGGCGCGGATGGCGTCGTAGATGGAATACTCTATGATGGCTTCCTGGTGGGGGCCTACGCCGTCTACCTGCTTGAGGCCGCCATAGCGGCTGCCCATGCCGGCGGCGAGGATAACGAGACTCGGTTGACTCACTTTTCAGAATGGTTGGTCCGGGGGCGAAGTTACCAAAAACCCGTTGGCCGCAAGTCAGCGGAGGCCTCTTTTGCGTTTTTTTTGCGCATTAACAAAGCGACGGGTTTGGAGGTAAGCTCGAATATATACCCAAACGATGCCCATTATAAACGCGCCGGCGCCGGCTATAAAGAGGGCGCTGCGGAGCCAAACGGCTTTTTCGACCTGAAGGGCGTAAAAAGGCCTGATGAGTAGCAGTTCGGCACAGAATAAGGCGCCGCCCATAGCCATCAACCCTATGGCTATGGCCCGGCTGAGCTGGTAAGCCCCGGGCTGACGGCTGCGCAGCACTTTGCGCAGAAAGACCTGGGCAGCGCCATGATCGTGATTGATGCGCAACAACTCGCGCAGTACATGCTCGGCCTGGGCATAACGGCGCACGTGAAAACAGGAAGCGGCTTTTCGGAATAGCAACCGCTGGAATATTGCCGAAGAACGAATGGGCGCTGATGAAGACTGTAATGCCGACTCGATGACAAAATCGACCATAAGCAGATGGCGGCGATAGTCGCCCACGGCAAAGAGGGCGTCGGTATAAGCCAACAGCAGATCAAAATGCTCATCTCCTTCTAAGCGACCAATCTCCGCTTCTTTTTCTTCAAAGAAGCGGATAATTTGCAGATAGTCTTCGGGCGCTATGGCGAAAAAATCGCGATAGAGCCTTGAGCGGTAAGGAGACGAATGAGAAGCCATAAGCTGCCGATTGACCATTCAACGATGCTCACAGCCTATACAATGCGTTCCGGGGCGCGAATGTTCAGCGCTTAGGCCGTCAATACGTCGATAACTGACTTAAGGCTGACAAAGAGGGCTTCGCGGCCTTCTTTGGTTACGGGCGTATCGTCGTCCTCTACTAGGGCGTCTTCTATAAAAGCGAGGAGGTCTTCCTCGGCATAGCCTTCAAAAAAGAGGCTGACGCGTTCGCGGAAGCGGGCCTGCTGTATCTCGCCGAGGGCATCCCAATTGCTTTCTTCTGCTTCGTTGAGCTGTTCTTCCGTCACTTCGGGCCGAGGGCCGAGGTGCGTTTCCACCGATTGCCAGACGGCGATGGCTAAGAAGAGCAGATAATCGCGTTCTTCCTCGGTGAAGGCCTCAAACTCCTCCGACAGGAGGTAGGCGTACAGCATCGGCTGGCGCTCTTCGAGGGCGGCGAGGGCCTCTTCGAGGGCTGATTCCGACTCGCCGTATTTATCTACCACTTGATCAATGACTGACTCAGGTACCATTATGATTCTTTTTATGGAGCCGCTAAGATAGTGATTTCCACGCGTTGGTTCTTTTTTCGGGCGATGGCGGTATCGCCGGGGTCTAAAGGGGCCATTTTGCCATAACCTTTGGCGCTGAGGCGGTCGCGGCCTACGCCTCTGGCCGTAAGGTAATCGAGAATGGCCCTGGCGCGCTGCACCGAAAGCCGGTAGGCTAAGGCGTGCCCCATCCCATCGTGGCTATGGCAGCCTATGCGGATTTTCACCTCGGGATGAGCGCGTAGCCAATCGATCCAATGATTGAGTTCGAGCGCGGCATCAGACCGGAGGCGGGGCGCATTGGGCACAAAGTAGACGTATTCGAGGGGAATGACGGCACCGACGCGCACGGGCATAAAAGCGAGGTCGGCGGGCATAGTTGCGCTGGCGGCTGTCGGCGCCACCAATGGCGCTTCGATGGGCGGGGCGGCATCTGCAAAAAAGGCGCCCCGGTTTTCTTCTTCTTTGATCTGTTCCAGCACGAGGCGCTCCAGCTCGGCTTCCAGGCTGGTTTGCCCAAGTTCTGCGCTGCGCGCATCAAGGGCTAAAGACAGCAGCTCGGGTAGCAGGGATTTCCAGGCCGTTTGGAGGCTGCTATATAATAATGGCGTCATCGTGGCGCTGAGGGAGTCTTGAAACGCTATTTGCCAAGGCATATATCCGACTGTGGGCTGGGGAGGCATCAGTCCTTTTAGTTCACTTTCTATGCTGCGGCGCAGGTTTTGGGCTATGTCGGCCCAGGGGCGGCTGTCGCCCTCCTGACGGGTGGTTAGCCAGGCATTTAATTGCTCGCCAACTACCTGTGCGGCGGCGGCAGAGAGGGCTTTCCCCTGAGCGGCGGTAAAAACACTATCGAAGGGCAAGGGTTGCCGGCGGCTGGTGTCCCAGCGAATCTGTGCCTCGTAGTCGAATCCGGCCTGCCGCCGCAATTCCGGCAGAGGTGCGGCCAACAGCGCGGCTGCCGGCTGAAACAAGGATGTAAACTTATCTTCCCAGGCGCTTCTGCGCTCACTTAGTGCCGCAGCGCCTGCAGCATAGCGGGTTTGAAGGCTCTTCAAATTGGCCTCGCGCTGGTAGTACTCCGGGCTGAGTATTACGGCGCCCCGGCCGGGGTCTTCATCGAGTTGTTCGGGGGGCAGCCCCAATACGAGGGGCGGCGAGATATGCCCCGGCAATCGGGCGCCTATCAGGGCCGGTATACCCGAAGCCGTTAAGGCGCAATAGTTGCCATTGGGCGTCAGGGGCAGCAGCAATGCCTCCGGGCGCTCCAACCACTGGCAGTAGACCTCCGCCGCCGGATGCGTTGACGAGACGGGCAGGTTGCAATGCCCCCGCACCACATTTACAGGCTGAAAGCGGATGGCTTCGGGCAGCGGTAGCGCCCTCAGTGCGGGCAGGCCGGATGAGTCGACACCCCCCATCAGCGCTCTTTGCCCATCGGGGAAAAGGGTAGCTATGGGGCCGCCGCCACGAACGGCCATCGGGCGAATGCCCGTACTTACAGGCGCCGGCCAGGCGCCATCCCAGGTCGTTCGTCGGCTGAGCATCCATTCCATCTGGCGGCCGCGCCCCTGCGCAAAATAGAGAGCCGTACCATCGGGGCTCATCCAGGGCGAGCTTTCATCTTTGACGGTATTGATGGCAGGCCCCAGGTTGAAGGCTTCCCCCCATTTACCGTCGGGCCGGCGGCGGGAGGCATAAAGATCAAGGCCGCCGGAGCCGCCCTCGCGGCGGGCCGATAACAGCAGCAGATCAGCCTGAGCATTGAGAAAACAGTGGCTCGTACTCTCCCAATTCCCCCACCCTGGCAGGTCAATGGAGTCTGCCAAAGCCCAGCTTCGCCCCTGGCGCACCGCCATGCGGGGCGCCTGCCCGGGCCGAAACAGCAGCAGCCATGCCGCAGCAGGGCCACAGGCCGCGATGTCGTCAGGCCGGCGGGAATTGAGGGGAGGGCCTGCGTTCAGCACCCGCCCCCATCGGCCGTCGGGTTGGCGCTGGGCTACCCAGATATCGGCTTCGTCGTCGAGACCTAAATTTTGAGGGTGGCCCTCAACGACAAAAAAGAGCCAGTCGCCATCAGGACTGAGCACCGGCGAGCGCTCGGCATAAGGCGTGTCGAACGCAGGCAGCAAGGTATCGGCCTGGCCGGACACCCGCCCCAAGAACAACCCCAGCAACAGCGCTGCCGCCAGCCTTATCAATATTTGATGCATACATTTTTGGCTTCCGTAAAAAAGCGGAGGGCTTCCCAGCCGCCTTCCCGACCTACACCCGATTGCTTAACGCCGCCAAAGGGCGTGCGCAGGTCGCGCAGCATCCAGCAGTTGATCCACACAATACCCGACTGTAGTTGTTCGGCTATCCGGTGGGCGCGACTGGTGTTTTGAGTCCAGACGGTAGCAGCCAAACCATAAGCGCTGTCGTTGGCCAGTGCCAGCGCTTCTGCTTCGGTATCAAAAGCCTGGAGGGTCACTATCGGCCCAAAAATCTCTTCCTGGTTGGTGCGGCAGTCATTGATCAACCCTTCTACTACGGCGGGGCGCAGGTAGTAGCCGCCGGCCAACTCGCCGGCCAAAGTTACGCGTTGGCCGCCGCACAGCACCCGCCCGCCTTCTTCGCGGGCCAGCGCCAGATAGGCTTCTACTTTTTCAAGGTGGCCCGCCGATACCAGCGCGCCCTGATCGGTATCCTCCGACATGGGGTCGCCGATGCGGAGCGCTTCCACCCGACGCACCAGCTCGTCGCGAAAGCGGTTGTAGATGGATCGCTCGACCAGCACCCGCGATCCGCAGAGGCAAATCTGGCCGTTGTTGGCAAACGAAGACCTAAGGGTAGTGGCCACCGCCTGCTCAAAATCGCAATCGGCGAATACCAATACCGGGTTTTTACCGCCCAGTTCCAGCGACAGCTTCTTAAACATAGGCGCCGCCGTAGCCGCAATGCGCCTGCCGGTAGCAGTGCCGCCCGTGAATGAGATGGCTTTCACGCCAGGGTGTTCTACAATGGCCTGCCCGATGTCGGCGCCCAACCCGTGAACGATGTTGAGCACCCCGGCCGGAAAGCCAATGCGTTGGCAGAGTTCGGCCAGCCGATGGGCCGTGGCAGGGGTCAACTCGCTGGGCTTGGCCACCACACAGTTGCCGGCGGCCAAGGCGGGCGCTATCTTCCAGGTAAAGAGGTAGAGCGGCAGATTCCAGGGCGAAATACAGCCTACCACCCCTATGGGCTGGCGCAATGTATAGTTGATGGCTTCGCCCGCCATGGGGTGAGCCTCTGTGCTGAAGTGGAGGATGGCCGTAGCAAAAAACCGAAAGTTAGCTATGGCCCTCGGAATGTCTACCGACCGGGCTATCGACAGGGCCTTGCCGTTATCGTTGCTTTCCGTGCGGGCAAAACCCTCTAAATCGGCGGCTATGCCATCGGCCAACAACAGCATCCAATGGCTGCGTTCAGCGGGCGTAAGGGCGGCCCACCCGGGGTAGGCCGCCTCGGCGGCGGCCACGGCTTTGTCGGCGTCGGCAGGGCCGGAGGCCGGAATACGCCCATATACCCGACCGGTAGCCGGCTGGTAATTGTCTATGTACTGGCCGCTGACGGGCGCCTCAAATTGGCCGCCAATATAATTTTGCATAAGCTGATGGATTAGAACAAACCGCCCGCCTCCCGGTACAATACCGCCAGCACCACCTGCCCGGCAGCGCGCAGGGTGCGGGGGTCTATGATGTCCATATCGTCGTTGTGGGTATGCCAGTGGTCGCCAAAACGGCCATTGCCCGAGTTCACGGGCAGATTGATGATGTCGATCATCGGAATGCGGGCAATGGTGTTCACAAAGTAGTGGTCATCCGTTACGGCGCCGCCATTTTCCAACACATAATAATTGCCAAAGCCCATCTGCCGCGCTAATTGCCACACCTGCTCCACCAACTGGGGCGCAAAGTTGTAGCTCACGCCCTCCACCGGGAAACGGGCATTTTTGGCGCCCACCATATCCAACAGAATGCCGTATTCGGGCTTGGCCGCCGTATGCACATTGCGCGACCAATACTGCGAGCCCAAGCCCCACGACTCGGGGTTGTCCTTTTCGCTGTCGCCGTAATCTTCGGCATCAAACAGTACAATATCTACGCCTATATCAATGGGGTTGGCCTGTAGTTGTCGGGCTATTTCCAGCAGTACTCCTACCCCGCTGCCCGCATCGTCGGCTCCCAATATGGGCTCGTTTTTGCGCTCGGCACTCAGGGGGCTGTCGGCAATGTGCCGGGTATCCCAGTGTGCCGCCAGCACTACGCGCTGCGTCTTTTCGGGGTTGTACTGGGCAATGATGTTGACGCCGTTGAGCGTCTCTCCGGTATAGGCCTTAGCCTTAAATTCTTGCTCTATCACCTTGGCGCCAAAGCGTTTAAAAGTGCCCACCAGCCACTCTCGGCAGGCTTTATGGCCCGGAGAGTTCACCACGCGGGGGCCAAATTCCACTTGCTTAGCCACATAAGCATAGGCCGAATCGGCCGAAAAAGCCGGCACTTTTACTTGTTGCCGGGGCGGCGGCGGCGCGGTGGGCGGGTCGTTCTTGCACCCAACAGCCAATACCAGCCCAGTAGCCAGCAGCAGGGCTCCGGCCGTTTTTACCAACATTTGATGACGTAACATGCGCATATTTTTCTCGATCGCCAAAGATAACGCGCAAATGGCATAGGAAGTGCGGCCAAAGCAGGAATTTGTAGCAGGGGCCACGCCGCACATCAGCCTACTTCCTTAGCAGCACGGGCGGCGCCAGGCTGTCCGCTATTATACCCGCCTTTGAGGGCGGGTATACCGCTTCCATCCTTTGTCCAAACCCCAACAAGCGCTAAGCAAACAACCTCTTTATGCAAATACTTCTTTGAGGTCAATAACCAGCTCCGGAAACACCGCCGAGCGGAAAGCGTCGCCCTCCAAGGCCGGCGCACGGCCGGTAAAAACGCCCCGTTCATCCAGCACATACGCCATAACGGCACGCTCCGCGGGGTTTACCATCCAATACTCGCGCACCCCCGACTCTTCGTATACCCTGAATTTTTCACCCATCTCGCGGCTGCTGTTGCCCGGAGACAGGATTTCTACAACCAGATCCGGCGCGCCATTGCAGCCGTGCTCATCCAATTTGGCCGGGTCGCATACCACGCACAAATCGGGTTGCACCACCGTGGCGCCATCGCCCTTGCGGCTGCCCGCAGGCAGGCGCACATCAAAAGGGGCTGTAAAAACCTGGCAGGATTTGCCGCGGAAGTATAATCCCAATTGAAACGACAACTCAAATGACATGCGCTGATGCCGGGTTCCAGGCGCCGGGCTCATCTTCCACAGCCGACCCCGGATGAGCTCCACGCGCTCCTCCAACTGCCAGCGCAGGTAGTCGGCAAACGTATATAGCCCCGCCGGATCGAGCTCCGACAGCGAGGTCACAGCAGGGGGCAGTGCGGCAGTTTTCATACAAATACTTCTTTGAGGTCAATAACCAGCTCCGGAAACACCGCCGAGCGGAAAGC
>CAYOTJ010000004.1:0-3834 GCA_964406855.1 uncultured Saprospiraceae bacterium | reverse complement strand
CGGATCGAGCTCCGACAGCGAGGTCACAGCAGGGGGCAGTGCGGCAGTTTTCATAACAAACTATTTTGTGCGCCCAAGCGGATACGGATTGCGCCGGCAGGTCTTACTTATGCGTTACCGTCTTTTAACCTGTCGGCGCATACCATAAAACAGCCATTACGGGCCATGCCCAACAAAAATACGACATTATCGCCAAACAGGCAAGTTGCCTGTCGTTCTGTCGTCTCGGCCCTTTCCTGCGTTTCGCCAAAGTAGCTATCTTTGCCGGCATGAGTACAGGCATCCTCCCATTTCTTACAGCGCCTTACCCGCTGCGCAGGTCGGTAGCAGCCGACTGGGCCTTTGTGCTGGGCCCGGGCATCTTTGTCGCCTTATTTTTGCTCTTCTTTCAGCCCTTTGGCACCGCCGATTTTCAGCACCCCCACAAGCAGGCTTTTTTGGCGGGGTATGGCGTCGTCATTGCAGCGGCCGGCTTCATTATAGTCTACATAGCGCCTCGGCTGTTCCCAGGCTGGTTCGATGAAGAGCGCTGGACGGTGGGCAAGCACATCCTGCTGTTGCTGTCGTCGTTTGGCATCGCCATCGCGGGCTGCTACTTTTACAAAGACTGGTTCTTAGGCCATTCGCTGTCGTGGCGGGGCTTCATGGGATTCTTTCCGTTGGCGCTCTCTATAGCCCTGTTTCCCATCGTAGGGATCGTGGCAGGGGCTTATATACGCCGATTGAAGCACTATGCCTCCGGCGCCGAAATGGCCAACCAGCGGGTAAACCATCGGGAAGAAGTAGCCTCCCCTGACCTGATTACCCTTGCCGATGAAAGCGGCCGTCCCGCCCTGGAAGTACATGCAACCGATCTCCTCTTCCTGCGAGCCGCCGACAACTACGTCGAGGTCTTTTATCTCCTCGACGGCCAACCCGCCCGCACTATGATCCGCAATACCCTCTCGGTCATGGAGAAGATACTGCCGCCCGGCCACTTCTTTCGCTGCCACCGCTCCTTCCTCGTCAACCTCAACCGCGTAGAGCGCCTTTCGGGCAATGCTCAGGGCTATCGCCTTCACTTTGGCGGCGTTGCCGAGCTGTCGGCGCCCGTAGCCCGGGGCCGAAATGCCGAGTTGTTATCGTTGCTGGGTTAGTATCCCCACCTGCATTTCACCCCTGCGGTTTGCATTTCACCCCTTTTCCATGCCATTCGCCCCGCCCGGCCGCCGTTCGGCCCTTTGCCCTTTACAACCGCATTACGGGTCGCTACTTTTGTGTCATCGCCGGTTGCCGATCATCGCCGCAGCCGCTGATACCAACCACAAAAGCAAACCGTCATGGAAAAGAAAATCGTCGTCAGCCTGCTCATCCTCGCCACCTTCGCCCTCGCTCACGAAGGCGGAGGTCATCTTCACAGCCTCTACCCCCACCTTAGCTATTGGCTGCCCGCCGATGCCTGGCGATTTTTGGTGCGCGCCGCCCTTTACATAGCCCTGCCATTGTTGGTGCTGGGGCTGCTGCACGGCAGCCGCGGAGCTTTAGCCGAAGCCGGCTTAGCTACCCGCGCTTTGGCGGGCATCCGCATTGGGCTGTTGGGCGCCTTGCCCATGCTGCTGGGCGCAGGCCTCCTCGCCCGCTTCCAGATCACCTTCAACCTCTCCTCTATCTTTTATGGCTGCCTCCTGGCCGCCGTCGGCGAGGAAATCCTCTATCGCGGCCTCCTCTTCGGTCAGCTCTACCGCCACGCCGGCTGGGGGTTTGTAGCTGCGGGTTTGGCCAATGCCCTCATATTTGGCGCCGGCCATCTCTATCAGGGTCAAGACCTCGCCTCCTGGCTGGGGGTCTACGCCGTCACCTTTATGGGCGGGCTGTGGTTTAGCTGGCTCTACGTCGAGTATGGTTATAACCTCTGGGTTCCCCTCAGCTACCATTTTTTTATGAACCTGTCGTGGAGCCTGTTCGACGTCTCCGACAACGCCCTTGGCAGCCTCGCCCCCAACCTCTTCCGCGCCGCCACCATCGCCCTGTCCATCATTATGGTCGTAAGGCACAAACGCCGTACTGGCCAGCCCTGGGTCATCCGCTTCCGGCAGCCACAACTGGCGCCCAAAGCCTGAATTCCTTTGGGTGTGCCCCCCGGCGGCTTGCCTCCGCATCAGCTCATCCGCAAATATTACCGGTATGCCCCTCGGAGGCAGGCCGGCCGCCGGGGGTCGGGCTATCCGCTATTATGGCTCCTGAGGTCGCCATATCGCTCCTATCCCTCACACGGGCGCCACCCTTCGCCAAACAGCTACCTCGCTCTTGTATCTATTTTCCTTCAAAAAAAAAATTCATCATCATGACCATCCGCTTCTTCTTTTTGATCCTCTTTTGCAGCAGCTTCTTCACCGGCCGTATGGCAGCCCAGACGGCCTCATCCGATAATTACATCGACGGCCTCGTAGTTGATCAGGCCGGCGACGCCCTGGCTTACGTCAACATCGGCATAGTAGGCACATCGGTGGGCACTGTCAGCGACGAACAAGGCCGTTTCCGCCTTTACCTCCGCGAAACCATCACCCCGGCCGATACCCTCCGGTTTTCCAGCATCGGCTATCAGTCCGGGTCGTTTGGTTTAGCCGATTACCTCGGCAAAACCACCGAAAACATGCGCGTGAGCCTGCCCGCTGCCGCCCACACCCTGCCCGAAGTAGTGGTGATGCCTCGCTTCACCGAGCGCAAACAGATCGGCATGGAACGCCCCGGCACTCGGATGTCGGTCAACTTTGCCATCGCCGGCAAACCCAATCAAAACCTCGGCGCTGAAGTAGGCCGCAAGTTCAACCTCCCCCGCCAAAGCGAGGTCCGCTTAGATACTTTCCGCTTTTTCATCGCTCAAAACAACTTCGATACCGTAGGGCTGCGCATCAACGTATACGAGCTCACCGACGGCCGGCCCGGCGCCAACCTCTTGCGCAAAAGCCTCATCGTATCGCTCCCCAACCGGGCCAAAGGCTGGATAACCATCGACCTCCTACCCTACGATATCATCGCTGCCGATGATGTGGTTGTATCGGTAGAGTGGATATACTACCGGGGGAAAGGCAACGCCCTCAGCCTCCCCATTGCCATGCCCTCGGCGGGCACACACTTCTATAAGTATGGCAGCCAGGCCCGCTGGAAGAAGTTCGCAGGTATGTCAGCCGCCTTCAGTCTCGATGTTTCCTACTAAATTTCTTTACTTTGCGCAGCGGGACGGCAACATAACACACCCTCCTCGCACGCATACCATGCCCATACCGCTTTGGAAACGATGGCTTAGCTACCTCGCCGAACTGCCCATAGAGCAGTCGGGCAGCGATTACAACCCCGTGCTGGAGGTCAGCATCAAACGGGGGCAATTCAGACTCAGCACAGCCAATGCCATCTACTCCTATGGCAATCGTTACTTCAATTTCTCGCGCAGCTTCGACCGCATGAATTGGTCGAAGCTGCCCGGCCAGGAAGTATTGTTATTGGGCCTTGGCTTGGGTAGCATCCCCTATATGCTCGAAAAAAGCTATCGCAAAAAATTCTACTATACCGCCGTCGACATCGATGAAGAGGTCATGCGCTTGGCCGACAAATACCTGCTCCATACCCTCAAAAGCCCCATAGAGCGGGTATGCGCCGACGCCGCCGTCTTTGTGGCCGTATCCCCCGATGAAACTTATGACCTCGTCTGTATAGACCTCTTCGACGACGACCGCATTCCCGAAGATTTTATCCAGCCGGCCTTCCTCGAAGAACTGGCCCGAATCCTTACGCCCAACGGATTGGCGCTCTACAATTGTTTGGCCTTCACCCCGGAGGAGCGCCGCGCGCTCGGCA
>CAYOTJ010000003.1:21940-23528 GCA_964406855.1 uncultured Saprospiraceae bacterium | reverse complement strand
CTGTTAGACAAGGAAATACTCGTAGTGAGCGTCATTTCCGGCCATGTGCGCAACCTCAATTTTGGGGGCGCCGGCATGAGATCGCGCCCCCAGCAGGTAGTGCGCTGGCAGCGCCAGGACAATAAAATCCTGCTCCGATCGGTATCTTACAATAGCGTAGCCAGCGAAGAGCTGCCCATTTACCAGTCGGTGCGCAACAACAATTTTGAGCCCGTGGTGATGACCTTCGATATTGCAGCCTTGGCCAAAGACAGCGCAGGCATTGTCTTTGACGCCACTAAGCTCTTTACTTCCGATGTGCCTATGATAGGCCCCCTCGACGACGACGAGCGCGAGCAGTTCAAAATCAGGGGTTTCGACAAGGAACGCTCGTTAGTGACGGGCGTGCAGAGCTTCCCGGAGAATACCAACATCCGCCACATCCTCACCTTCAACGGCAATAAGCTACCCGACAACCAGCTCACCCAGACCCTGTCGGTAGAGATGGTGCAGTCGTTCATACGCCTGCCTGAAAACCCCATGCAGCCCCGCCTTCAGGACGACCGCGTGGGCTACTTCTCCATTACCCAAACCGACTACGGCCTCGACGCCCACCGCGCCGAGCGGCGCACCTACATCACCCGCTGGCGGTTAGAGCCCAAAGACTGGAATGCCTGGAAACGCGGCGAGCTGGTGGAGCCTGTCAAACCCATCATCTATTATGTAGACCCCGCCATGCCCGAGGAATGGCGCCCCTACATCAAGCAGGGCATAGAAGACTGGCAGGTAGCTTTTGAGGCCATTGGCTTTAAGAACGCCATTTTGGCCCGCGATCCGCCCAGCGCCGAGGAAGACCCCAACTGGAGCCCAGAGGATGTGCGCTACAGCGTAGTGCGCTACATCAGCACCGATATTCAGAACGCCGTGGGGCCTCATGTACACGACCCCCGCACCGGCGAGATATTGGAAAGCGACATCTTGTGGTACCACAATGTGATGAATCTGCTGCGCAACTGGTTTTTTATACAGACGGCCGCCGTCAACCCCGAGGCGCAGCGCGCCAAGTTCAGCGACGCGCTCATGGGGCAACTCATCCGGTTTGTAGCGGCCCATGAAGTAGGCCATACCTTGGGTCTGCCGCACAACATGGGCGCCAGCTCGGCTTATCCCGTGGATAGCCTGCGCGCGCCGGGCTTTGTGCAGCGCATGGGCGTAGCGCCTTCTATTATGGACTATGCCCGCTTCAACTACGTGGCCCAGCCCGAAGACAAGGGCGCCGGGCTTATGCCCCGCATCGGCCCCTATGATATGTGGTCGATCTATTACGGCTATCGCCCCATCCCGGAAGCGAGCAGCGCGGAGGCCGAACGCCCCATCCTCAATGACTGGATCAAAGCGCGAGCCGGCGATCGCGTCTACCACTTTGGCCGCCAGACCGGCGACCCCCACGACCCCACAGCTCAAACGGAAGACATCGGCAGCGATGGCATCTACGCCAGCCAGATGGGCATTGCCAACCTTCGGCGCATCGTGCCCAACCTCATCAAATGGACGACGACGCCGGCCGGCGATTATGACAACCTCTCGGAGCTCTACGGTCAGGTTATCG
>CAYOTJ010000003.1:17790-21930 GCA_964406855.1 uncultured Saprospiraceae bacterium | reverse complement strand
TTGGGGCGCTATGCGGGCCATGTTTGCTCCATTGTAGGCGGAGTGTACGACACCCCCAAGACGGCCGACCAGGAAGGCGTAGTGTATACCCCCGTAGAGAAAAGCCGCCAGGAACAGGCTGTGGCCTTCATCAATCGGGAGATATTTGAAACGCCGGCCTGGCTGCTCGACAACAACATCCTTCAGCGAATCAGCATGACAGGCGCCGCAGATCGTATTGGCGGCGTACAGCGCCAGGCCCTCAACCGGCTTTTTGCTACGCCCCGACTGCTGCGCATCATCGAAGCGCAGGCTCTGCACGGCAGCGCGGCCTACCCGCTGGCCGACTTATTCAGCGCTACCCGCGAGGGCGTTTGCCGCGAGCTGGGCGCCAACAGCCCCATTGCGCTGCAACGCCGCAACCTACAGCGCGACTATGTGGCCAAAATGATGGAACTCATGAAATCTGCCGATGCACGCGCGGCCAACTCCGACATCCGCGCCCAGGCGCGGGCTACCCTTCAGGAAGTGATGAAAAACTGCCAACGCTACCGCAATTCCGACGCTGCCTCGCGGGCTCATGCCGCCGACTTAGCCGCCGTTATCGGGGAGGCGCTGGATGTAGATTAAGCGCCGCTTTGGCACGCGCCGGAACCCCGGCGCCGGCAAGGCGCCGCGCTTGTGGCCATGCAGGGCTGATGAACCCAAAACGCCTGCTTTCTTTTGGAAAGCAGGCGTTTTTTATTATACACAATATGGAAGCGCAATTTCATCAAGCTCATGCCACGCCGCCCTACCTCCGCCAACGCCGCCGCCGTTCATCCGGCCGGAACCCCACCCGAAGGCCCGCCTGGTATTGCCAAAGCGATGTTTCGTCGCTCACGCCAGGTACGTTGATTACATCGGAGCCGTTGCCCGATAGCCCCTCCCAGGTTGTCGACGGGAAATAAACCACCCTGAACATGGGCGTCACCGTGAGGAAATCCGAAAAGCCAAGATCGAGGCCTAAGCCTGCGCCTATACCCGGCGCCACATGCCGGTCATCGAAGTCGACGGGATAGCCTTCTGCCGAAAAAGAGAAGTAGCTCAGCCCCGGAGAGAGTTGCAGAAAGAGGCCCTTCTTCAGCGAGTTGCCGTCTTTGGAAAAAGTGGGGCAGTCGCAGTCGCTACCCAAATCAAGTAGGTACAACTGGGTATGCCAAAAAAAACTCAATTGCCGCATAGCGAAGTTAACCTCCTGATCGATGCCGGAAGGCGAGATCAACTGCTGCTCCGCAGCGCTAAAAGCCAGTGTCGGCAAAAACTCCACCCGCTTTTTCTTGAGCCTGAACCAGTAGTCGATACCCGCCTGCCAGCCCTGGCCCGGCAAGGCTACAACCGGATCTCCTGCATTGTCCTTCACCGACGACTCCCAGCCATCGGCCTGGTTAGACACATAAAAGCCCGACACGCCTACCTGAGCCATAGCCACGGCTCCAAGCCCCAGCAGTGCCAGACACAAACCTGCAATTCGTTTCATATCCTTTCTGTATGGTTTATCCTAATGCAACGCCGGCCTCCGGCCGGCATATTGCCTTGATTTGTCGGCTTTAACGCTCAATGATGGTCCGGAGGTCGGCGGGCGAGTAGCGGATGCTCTTCAGGGTCTTGTGGTCGTCCTGGCGGTATACCAACCAATGCCCGCCCGACTGCCGCACGTAGCAGCGAAAGCCCTTGGTGGTTTCATAGTGCCGCACCGTAGCTTCGGCCTCTGCCTCGGAGGCGCAGGTTTTGCTCATGTTCGAGCGCTGCACCTCGTTGAACAGCGCGCCAAACTTTTCGCCCAGCCCAAACTCCAGCACCGCCCCGCTGAGCACGTACTGCAAATCGCAGAGCGCATCGGCCACCTCCACAATATTCCCCTGGGCGATGGCCTGCTCCAATTCCTGTAGCTCCTCCCGCAGCAGCGCTACCCGCAGGCGGCAGCGGTCGGCCGCCGGAATCACCGGCCGGGGCTCGATGGGATGCTGAAAAGTGCGGTGAAATTCGGCTACCTGATTGAGGGCGTCCAACTGATCCATATCGTTCTCGTTTTGGCAGGCAAGCCCGGGCCTTCCGGGCGCTTCGCCACAAAGGTGGGGCTTTTTGCGAGCCGCAGAAAAAATATTTTAATTAATCCGCCGGTCTTACCAATTTCCCCTACATTTGTCCGGCTTGCGCGCATGCCAGGTACAATATGGTTTGACCCACTCAAATTAATAACTGCCAGTGGCCAATAAGTATTCCGACCTGATCGATCAAACCTTCTACTTTCCCCAGGATGGTTTTGACCTCGAAGACGGTTACCTCACGTTCAACGGCGTTCCGTTGATCTACCTCATCAAAAAGTACGGTACCCCCCTTAAGCTTACCTATCTGCCCAAGATTGGTTCGCAGGTGAAAAAGGCCCGCAACCTCTTCACCCGGGCTATGCGATCGCTGGGTTACAGCGGCAAGTACCACTACTGCTATTGCACCAAAAGCTGCCACTTCAGCTATGTGCTCAACGAGGTCATCGACCACGATACCGAGATAGAAACCTCCTCGGCCTTCGACATCGATCTCATCCGGCGCCTCCACCGCCAGAAGAAGATCGATAAAGACATCATCATCATCTGCAACGGCTTCAAGCCCGAAAACTACCTGCGCCGCATCGTAGACCTCATCAACGACGGCTTTGAAAACGTCATCCCCGTCTGCGATAACTTCCACGAGGTAGAATACTACGCCGAGCACGTCACCGGCGTATGCAACCTCGGCATCCGCGTAGCCACCGAAGAAGAACCCAACTTCGAGTTCTATACCTCCCGCCTCGGCATCCGCTCTACCGACGTCGTCAACTTCTACCGCGAGCGCATCGCCGGCAACCCCAAATTCCGCCTGCGCATGCTCCACTTCTTCGTCGATACCGGCATCCGGGATACCCTCTACTACTGGGGCGAACTCAAAAAGGCCATCAAACTCTACTGCGAGCTCCGCAAAGAGTGCGAAGACCTCCACGCCATCAACATCGGCGGCGGTATGCCCATCCGCAACTCCCTCGGCTTCGAGTTCGACTACAAATACATGGTTCGCGAAATCGTCAACAACATCCTCAATACCTGCGAGGAAGAAGACGTGCCCGAACCCGATATCTTCACCGAGTTCGGCAAGTATACCGTAGGCGAAAGCGGCGCCACCATCTTCTCCGTACTGGCCCAAAAACGCCAGAACGACTCCGAAATGTGGTACATGATCGACAACTCCCTCATGACCACCCTCCCCGACACCTGGGGCATAGGCGAGCGCTTCATCCTGCTGCCCATCAACAAGTGGAAGAACGACTACCGCCGCGTCAATATCGGCGGCCTCAGTTGCGACAACTCGGACTACTACAACTCCGAAATCCACGAAGGCCAGGTATACCTCCCCGCCTACGATCCCGCCGACCCCGAGCCCCTTTACCTCGGCTTCTTTCACACCGGCGCCTACCAAGACAGCATCTCTGGCTACGGCGGCATCAAACACTGCCTCATCCCGTCGCCCAAGCACATCCTCATCGACCGCGACGCTCAGGGCAATCTCGTAGACCACCTCTACCAGCCCGAGCAAACCCCGGAGTCGATGCTCAAACTGTTGGGATACTGATTTTGATGTAATCTTTTTTTGGGCCCCGCCGCCGGCCCCGCATGGCTCCTGCCTCCGATGAGCCGGGTACGCGGGGGCCGGCGTCGCCGGGTGCTCCGCTCTTATGGCCGCCCGCCCGCGTCCTTTTAGGGGCCGCAGGCGGGCGGCCATACCGCTGCGCCCCCTGGTCCGGGGCGTTATGCCAATAAAATAGAAGCTGCCCTTTCGATGACCTGAAATTTGTTCTTTTCGGCTTTATTTAAATGAACGCTTTGCTCAAAGGTGAGTTTCTCTGTACGAATAAACTCCTTCGTAAGAGACGGCACTTCCCTGCCGTTCATCAGAAAATCCAGCAGCGGAATCTCCCGCCCTGCCAATATCGAAAAATAAATATTCAGCAAATCTTTTTCTGTCAAAGACTTGGGTAAAAATCTAAATGCAGAATTCGCTGCATAGGATGCATCCAACTCTATGCTGGTCCACTTTCTTTTCAAGGTCTCCGCTACAGCGCCTGTAGTATTTGATCCGCTGAAAATA
>CAYOTJ010000003.1:0-17780 GCA_964406855.1 uncultured Saprospiraceae bacterium | reverse complement strand
CCTCTCAAGACATGCTAGGCTCTGCATTAGGAGATATCAACAACCCAATCCCCCCGGTCCGTTAAATAGTTGATGAAAAATTCCGGAAGCTTGCCCGGAAACCTTGCCGGATGACCGCTCAAACCGGCTTTTTTACAATTCGTTAAGTAGTTTGAATTGGACTCAGAATTGGGTATTTGAAGTAAATTTGGGGGTATGGCGCCGCCATTATCGGTAAAGTTAGCGCCAATATTATGCCCAGACGGCCTCTCTTTGGGCGTGTAATAGTCTTCCGGGTTTTCCAGCAACTTCTTCATCCGATCGCTGTAGGGAACGAGAACCTTAGTTACGTCTGCCTTAGGATAAGGCGTTTTGGAAAACCACCAGATGTTATTAACCGCATCCTTGACCCTGATCTTCTTCTTGTTCACCCACTCTATCGGACTTGGAAGCTTGGATGGATTATACCAATAAAAGTCCTCTGCTAAGTGAAACCCGATTTTATCACAAAACTCAATGGGAATCCTGAAGTTGTACAAACTCCTCACAGGAAGACCGCTCTTGTAGGCGCCGCCTAAATCAAGTACGAAGCTTCCTGTAGGTTTTAACTTCTCGAAAACCAACCTTCCAAACTGCATCAACCAGTCGATGTATTCGGTCTGGTCTTCGTTTCCATATTCCTTTTTTCTGAGCAGGGCGAAAGGAGGACTGGTGAAGACCAAATCGATGCTATTGTCCGGGAAGCTCGTAAGAACATCTAATGAGTTTCCGATGAGCTGCGAGCCATACTGGGTTGAATATGCTTTTCTCATGCCCCAAAAGTAGTAAACTTTCCGAATATATTCGGAGAATCACTCCGATTATATTCATCATTTTTGCAAAAAATCAAACTGTGCTCAATAAATTAGAAGATATACTACTCATAATCGCTCAAAATGTGGTTAGGTTTAGGAAAGAACTTGGTCTTACCCAGGAAGAGCTCGCTTTTAAAGCCGACATAGATCGAACCTACATAGGGTATATAGAAAACGCTAAGCAAAATATATCAACTGAAAAATTATGTGCAATTGCCGCAGCGTTAAAGATAGAAGTAGCAGACCTATTAAAGGAAACGGCTTCCGTTGGCCATAAAGCCATCGAAGAGCCGGAAACGGCTTATACCGCTATTGAGGTTTTCAATCTCATTTACCCTTCCCTGAAAATGCTTCAGGACTTAGCTGCAAAAAATGGTATCAATGATATTTTTCAGGATAATGGCGGGAAACTCCTTCAAGTGCTCCTCATCACAGGCTTGAAAAACCTGCCCGGCCGCGAAGGGAACGACGCAACGGATCAGGATGGCAATGAGTATGAACTCAAATCTGTTAATATCTCTCTGACCAAAAGCTTTTCCACTCATCACCACTTGAATCCGACAATAATCAATAAATACAGAAAAGTAAACTGGATTTTTGCCATATACAGAGGCATTGAAATATTGGAAATCTACAGGCTAAACCCGGAAAAATTAGAACCTTACTTTAGCCAATGGGAAGCCAAATGGCACCATGACGGGGGCAAAGACATCAACAACCCCAAAATTCCGCTCAAATACGTCAGAGAGGTCGGACAATTGCTATTTGACAGCGATGGAAGCGGCAAAATCAAACGTATAGACTTAAAGTAAATCGTTTACTCACTACGGGCGCCTACCTGCCTAAACAGGGCTCGGGATCAAAACGAATCACGACCATGCAACGTCGAAAATTCATCCAGACCAGTCTCAAAGGGGCCGGCGCCGTACTTTTAGGACCCGCCCTGCTGGCGTCCTGCGACAAAGGCGCCGCTGTAGCCGATAAGAAAGTGATCGTCGTAGGCGCAGGGATATCCGGTTTAGCCGCCGCCCGCGAGCTGCACGATTACGGGTTTCAGGTGAGCCTGCTCGAAGCCCAGGATAAGGTCGGCGGTCGCCTGTGCACCAATCGCACCCTTGGCATCCCCTTCGACGAGGGCGCCAGTTGGATACACGGCATCAACGGCAACCCCATTGCCGATCTGGCGCAAAAAGCCGGCATGACCACCTTCCATACCGACGATGAAAGCCGCAAAAACTACGACCTCGGCGGCCTCCCGCGCAGCGCCCCAAGCTATGATGCCGCCGAAGAAACCCTTTACGACATCTTAGACACCCTCATGAACAGCGGCAGCCCAGGACAGTCATTCCAGACTGTCTTCAACGCCCAATACCCCGCCTATGCCGCCGACCGGCTCTGGCGCTTCCTGCTCTCTACCTACGTGACCTTCGATACCGGCGACCTCAACCAGCTCTCCTCCCTGCTCTACAACGAAGGCGAGGAATACGGCGGCATCGAAAAAATAGCGGTCAATGGATACGATACCCTCGCCAACTACCTCGCACAAGGCCTCGATGTGCAGCTCAATCAGCGCGTCAGCGCCATCGACTTCTCGGGCGAAGGGGTAAAAGTAACCCACAACGGCCTCGTCAGCGAAGCCCACTACGCCATCGTCACCGTTCCCTTGGGCGTACTCAAAAACAATCGCATCCAGTTTACGCCCGCCCTGCCCGCCGCCAAAAAAAACGCCATACAAAAAGTGGGTATGAACTGCGTCAACAAATTCCTCCTCACTTGGGAGGCCGCCTTCTGGGACGACGTCCAGTACATCTCCTACACCCCCGATACCCCCGATAAGTTCAACTACTTCGTCAATGTCAATAAATTTCACCCCGCCTCCAACGCCCTCATGACCTTCGCCTACGCCGGGTATGGCCGCCAAACAGAAACCATGACCGACGATCAGGTCGTAGCCGAAATCATGGGCCACCTCCGCGACATCTACGGCAGCAGCGTACCCAACCCCGTCCGGATGCTCCGCACCCGGTGGAATACCAACGAAAACGCCTATGGCGCCTACTCCTTCACCGCCGTAGACACCGCCATGCAACACTTTGAAGACTTAGCTGAATCTGTCGACGACAAACTCTTCTTCGCCGGCGAGCATACCGAGGTCGATTATTTCTCTACCGTACACGGCGCCTACCTCAGCGGCCTGCGCGAAGCCGAAAAAATTATGGATTTACAGTAAGGCCCAGCCATTTTGATGGCCTAAACTTCCACGCCGTTGGACGCCATGACGTCGACCTCCACGAGGGTACGGGTGAGGTCGTCGAGGGTTTCGCGGCGGCGGATGAGGTAGTCCTGCCCCTGGTGTACGAGCACTTCGGCGGGGCGGTAGCGGGCGTTGTAATTGGAGGACATGGCGAAGCAATAAGCCCCTGCGTTGTAGAGGGCTAAGACGTCGCCTTCGCGCACTTCGGGTATCTGGCGATTGACGCCGAAGGTGTCGTTTTCGCAGATGTAGCCCACTACGGTATAGATGCGGGGTTTGCCGGAGGGATTGCTGACGTTGACGATGTGGTGGTAGGCATTGTAAAACATGGGCCGGATGAGGTGGTTGAGGCCCGAGTCGACGCCCACAAAAACCGTGGATGGCGTGGTTTTGACCACATTGACGCGCACGAAGAAGCAGCCGGATTCACTGACCAAGAACTTGCCGGGCTCGAACATGAGGCAGAGGTCTTTGCCGTATTCTTCGCAAAACTCGTTGAAGCGCTCGCTGATGCGGCGGCCGAGGTCTTCGATATCGGTGGATACATCGTCGGGGCGGTAAGCTACTTTGAAACCCGAGCCAAAATCGACGTAATCGAGGTCGTTGAACATACGAGCAGTGCGCAGCAGGATTTCGGCGGCCTGCAAAAACACCTCCGAGTCGAGGATATCCGAGCCGGTATGCATGTGTACGCCTTCGACCTTGAGGCCCAGCGCTTCCACAACCTTTACCACATGAGGCATCTGGTGAATGGAAATGCCAAACTTGGAATCGATGTGGCCCACCGATATTTTGGCATTTCCCCCGGCCATGATGTGGGGGTTGATGCGGATGCCGATGGGCGTCTCGGGGAAGAGGTGGCCAAACTGCTCCAGGATGGAGATGCTGTCGATGTTGACGCGCACGCCTAAGGCCACTACGTCCTGCACCTCTTCGATGCTGACGCAGTTGGGGGTATAGATGATGTCTTGCGGAGCAAAGCCGGCCCGCAGACCAAGGCGCACCTCCTGATAAGATACGGCGTCGAGGCCGGCACCCCAATGGCGGAACAGCCGCAGCACGCTGACGTTGCTGAGGGCTTTGCAGGCGTAATTGATCTTGAGCCGTTTCACCTGAAAGGCGTCCTTCATCCGGCGGTATTGCCGGTGCATAATGGCGCTGTCGTAGACGTACAGCGGACAATCGTATTTTTCTACCAGCGCCAGCGGATTTACCCCCTGGATCATGGCGCAGCGATTGTTTTCAAGATTCATCTGCTAATCAATGGTTATTGAACCCACAAAAATACGACCCATCGGGGCCTTTTGCGCCTATTTGACGAAAAAAACGGGAAAAGTATCCGGCAAAACGCCAAAAGAACCGAAATTGGCATCTTGTTTTCACTACAACGTACAAATGCACAGCCCGTGACGGAGCAGGAACTCATCAGCAGGTGTCAGCAGGAAGATCGGCAGGCGCAGCGCGCCTTGTACGACCGGTTCTCGGCCGTGATGTTTTCGGTATGCCGTCGCTACATTCAGGTGTATGAAGACGCGGAAGATGTGCTGGCCGAGGCTTTTTACAAAGTGTTTACCAATATTGGCCAGTACAAAGGAGAGGGCAGCTTAGAAGGCTGGGTGCGCCGGATTGTGGTAAATGAAGCGCTGATGTTTCTGCGCAAAAACCACGCCTTGCGCCATGCCGTAGAGATCGACCCGCGCATGGAGATGGCCGATGAAATTACCGTAGTAGACGAATTGGCCGCCCGCGAGATTTTGGAGTTGCTGGATCAGTTGCCGACAGGCTACCGCACCGTCTTCAATTTGTATGTATTAGAAGGATTCAAACACAGGGAGATAGCTGACGCCCTCAACATCAGCATAAACACCTCAAAATCCCAACTCATACTGGCCAAAAAGCGCCTTCAGGAGCTGCTGGCCAAAGCCGGTTACGGCGATGTAGCTTTACTTTCCGATAATCCTGAAACGAGGTAAAAATGATGACTGAGCGCAGAAATAACCAAGGAAAAACCATCAGCTCGCTCTTCCGCGAGAATGAGCGCAAGCTGCACGAAGCGCCCTCCGATCGGGCATGGCGCCAGTTGGAAGCCAAGCTCGATCAGCGCCGGAACCGCCACAGGGTTCAGTTGCGGCGCCAGTATGCGCTGGCGGCCAGCTTAGCCCTGCTTATCGGGCTGATTGGGCTCATCAGTTGGCTGGCTGGGTCGGCCGGTCAGCCGGCTGTAGCGGCGGCCCGGGCGCCCCAGATTCAGTTGGAAGACATTCCATTACAAACCGTACAAACCGAGCCGATTGCACAGCAGGTAGCCGCCTTGTCGCGGCAATACCAGACGGCCCCCCATATTGAGGAAGGCCAGTCGGCCCAACGCATTGTGCCTCGCCCAAGCCGCCGCCCGGCGTCCCAGCCTGTGCGCTAAGCGCTTTCGCCCCGGCGCCTCGCCAGCGTTTTGCGGTATTCATAGAACACAGCCAGGCCTATGCCGCCAACCATCATCAGGAGGTTCCAGTACCAGGGCAGCGGGGCGCGGCCGGCTTCCACGTATTTAAGCTCCCCGGTAATGTGGTAGTGCTCGGCGGGAAGGAGGTTAGCCCGGTTTTTTGAGGGATTCATTTCCCGTACTACGCCGCGCACCGATAGCTGCTGCCGGGGGATGCAGTTCTGTTCGTTATCGCAGGAAGCGTCGAAGTCGCGCGTCCAGGCGATGAACAGCGGCGCCACAACGGCTCCACTATCGATGAGCGCCAACTGAGCCTGGGTCACAGCCGGATAAATGAGCACAGCCCGGTCGGCCGATGTACGAGGGGGTACGATGAGGTAGTCGCCCGTCAGCCAGACGTTGCTGATCTCTACAAAATCGGCGTCGCCCACCCCTTTTTCAGCTACTTCTTCAGCAGTAAAAGTGCGCAGTTTGTGCGTGCCAAAAAACTGGGAAATCAGGCTATTGCAGCCTGTGATAAAAAAGACGATTCCCGCCAGCATTACAATGATCCTAAACCACATAAGCGCTCCGTATTAAGGATAATAAACTTTAGTTAAGTGCCTGAATTTTAACTTCCACGTCGCCGCGCAGGGCTACGCTTACCTTAATACCCGTGGTAGTCAGGTAGGCGTTAAAGAGGCTGAGGTCGTGCAATTCGCCGTCAATAAAAATCCCCTGCCCCATCCGGTAGTTATTGAGACTCGACTGGATCTGCCGGCGCAAATCCTGAAGGTTGTATTGCAGCAAAAAGTCGAAGTTTTCCTGGATCTTATTCTTCAGGGTACTTTTGAGCAGCCAGGCAGCCGACTTAGCGAGGAAATTGCGGGTATCCAAGGTGTATTCAATGTCTTTGATATCTACGGTATTGGTAGCCGGATTGAAGGTCGGCCTTCCCAAGAGGTAAATATTGCCTTTGTAGCTGCCGTCAAGGGTGAGGTTGACCACCATTTGATCGCCCTGGCCGTATAGTTCTATGTCTTTGACTTCTACATAGCGATTCCCCTGCTCAAAGCGCATACCTTGCACCGACTGCCGGGCTAAGCGCTGCGCTTCCTCAAAGGTAATCAGCGAGTTGACGTATACCACAAATTCCTGATTGGTATTCAATGCCTGGAAGGAGAAGGGCGGCAGGGCAGGCACAAAGCCCACGGAAGGACGCGGGCCAAAGGCCAAGTCGGGCCGCGCCTCTACCACCACGGTAGATCGGATGCGGCCGTTGCGGGTATCTAAGGGCGTCATGCCCATGCGCACAGGATTGACGGTGAGCCAGGCTTTATATTCAGCCGACATCTCGTAGGGTTGGAACATCATCCTCCAGGCCTGATCGATGTAACGCTCCAATTGGAAGCTCTCTTTAATTTCTTCATCTATGCCGGCGGCTAAGGTAGCCTGGGTGCGCTTCAGCACGTAGTTGGCAATGGTACTCACCGGTATGCTGATGGCGCCTAAGCGCAGGCGGGGCGTTTCGAGCCAGCGGTACCCTTCCAGCGTAGTGACGGTTTGCAACGACCAGTTGGTGTTGAGTGAAAGATCAGTGCGAAATTCGAGCTCTATGGCCCCGTCTGCGTCAATCTTACCTACTCCTGTATTGTATCGAATGGCTAAGTTAAGGGGCGTTTTATAACGCAGGGTCATTCCATCCAACTGAATGCGGATGAGATCGCGCTTGGTAGCCCTAAGCGTCATATCGTCGCCATCGGTAAAGGAGTTGTCTTCATATACAACCCCTGATAGTTGAGCATTCAAGGTGCGCTCCAACTCGGCGACCTCAATTTCTACAGGCAGTTGGAGTACAGAAGTTTTATCCTCGAATCGTTCCTCATAACTTTCCACAGGCCTTATTGGTTTTGCCGTTTTGCAGGAAGCTGCCAAAAGCGTTAATGCCAATAAGCCCGGCACGCTCTTTATCCTCATTGTGGGTATCTCTTCTGGTTTCAAGACGTATTTTCGAGCCAAAGTTACAGGCTTCACGGCAATTATAGTTCTCCAAGTTAAGATGAGTGAAAAATTGACGCCGCTATTTTTTCGGCTCGCAAGGCAAAAACCGCAGCCATAGCCTAAGCTATGGCGAGGCTTTTTAACGCCGAGAGGCGGAAAAAGGGCAAGTCAAGATTCATAAATCTTGGCTTGGAGAACTATATCTTCTATCTTCGCCGCCTCAATCAAAGATATTCCTCATGCCCCCCAGCATACAAGCTGTTGTTTTCGACCTTGATGGCACCTTAGTTGATTCGGAGCCCGTACATGCCGACGCCTGGCTGTCTGTATTGGCTGAACACGGCCTCGAATTCGACCATCACTGGTTTGGGCAGTGGGTGGGGCTGTCCGACAAACATTTGGCGGAGAGCGTCATGCGGGAATATCAGCTCAATATCCCCCTCGAAACCCTCCGGCAGCAGAAGCAGGAACTCTACCACCAGCTCGCCCTCAGCACGCTGCACCCCTTCCGGGGCGTGAAGGAGGGGCTCATGTATTTTGCCGAAAACCAGACGCCGGTAGCGTTAGCCACCAATAGCTCCCGCGCCGATGTCGATCAGGTTTTTTTAGCCACAGGCCTTGCCGAGTACCTCCGGGCCATCGTCACCGCTGATGATGTAGCCCGCCTCAAACCCGCCCCCGACGTATATCTGTTGGCTGCCGAGCGCCTGAGCATAGCCCCCCAGGCCTGCGTAGCCGTCGAAGATTCTCCGGCCGGCGTAGCCGCAGCGCGCCGCGCAGGCATGTATGTGCTGGGTGTAGCCACCTCTCAGGGGCCCGACAGATTAGAAGAAGCCAATGAAATTTTTGACCATACCGAGGAAGCCATCACACGCATCAAAGACCTGTTAACATCTTGATGGAAATCAGAAAGGTCATTACAATCACAAAATAGCGAAAGCCGCGCTCCGGCAACCAGGCTACTACCCTCACCCCCAGCCAGATACCCAAGGCTATGGCCGGCAGCGAAAACAGATTCATCAGCAGGCTGTCGGGCGTGATGTTATGCCATATAAAGTGTTGAAGCGGCAGCTTCACCAAGTTGACGATAAAGTAAAACCAGGCGCCCGTGGCAATAAAGGCGTCTTTAGGCAGGCGCGTAGTGAGCAAATATACCGCCATGACAGGCCCTGCCGCATTGCCAATCATGGTACTCAACCCACCCAAAAAGCCAAAAAACAAAGAGAAAGGTCTACTCTCGGTAATACGGGGCGGCAGCGGCCGCCATTCCTGAGCCACCATGAGCGTCAGTCCGAATAAAACAACCCCAACCAAAAAAATGTCGAACAATCGGTCATCGGCCTGACGGCCAATCCACATGCCTACGCCAATGCCCAACAAGGCTGCGGGCAACAAAGCAATCACATACGACCAACGGGCGTGGGCGTGGTAGTGCCTTACAGCAAATACATCGGCCATCAGCAACATGGGTAAGACAATTCCCGTAGAGGCTTTTCCGCCAAATGCAGCCGCCATCAGCGGCACTACCACCAAGCCTACTCCTTTTATACCTCCTTTGGCCGCTCCGATGAGCAGCCCGCATAGCATCAGCCAACCCCATTGAGCGCCCGACAAGGCAGGCAGCCAACCGATGCCGGCCAATATCATGCTTTCATATACATCACCTCCTTAACCGCTTTGATGATCTTGGCGGCATTGGGCAGGTAAGCGTCTACCAAGGTCGGCGCATAAGGCATAGACACATCGGCGCCATTTACCCGGATCACCGGCGCGTCCATATAATCAAATGCCAGACGCTGAACGGCATAAGCGATCTCCGACGAAACCGACGCAAATGGCCACGACTCGTCGATAACCACTATCCGATTGGTTTTTTTCACCGACCGGATGATCGTCTCGTAGTCCAGCGGGCGAATGGTGCGCAGGTCGATGACCTCGGCGCTAATACCCTCTTTCGCCAACTCAGCCGCCGCTTCCAGCGTAGGGAAAATCATTTTATTAAAAGTAACCAACGTAACGTCGGTACCTTCGCGGCGCACCGCAGCTACGCCTATCGGCACTAAGTATTCGCCTTCTGGTACCTCGCCCTCATGGCCGTACATCTGCTCCGACTCCATCACGCAAACCGGATCTTCATCCCGGATGGCCGACTTCAACAGGCCTTTGGCATCGGCGGGGTCAACGCAGGATACCACCTTCAAACCCGGCGTATTGGCCAGCCAGCTCTCAAAGGTCTGAGAGTGCTGTTGCGCCAATTGGCCCGCAGCGCCGGAGGGGCCGCGGAAAACGATAGGGCATTTAAACTGCCCTGCCGACTGCGCCAGCGTTTTAGCCGCGTTGTTCACAATCTGATCGAAGGCCAAAACGGCAAAATTCCACGTCATGAACTCTACGATCGGGCGCAGGCCGTTCATGGCGGCGCCCACGCCTATACCGGCGAAACCCAGCTCTGCAATAGGCGTATCAATGACGCGTTTGGGCCCAAACTCGTCCAGCATCCCTTTGCTCACTTTGTAGGCGCCGTTGTACTCGGCTACCTCTTCGCCCATCAAAAAAACCGTTTCGTCGCGGCGCATTTCTTCCGACATCGCCTCGCGGAGCGCATCGCGCAACGTAAGTATTTTGGCCATTGGCAGTGGTTTTTTGTAATCGAAACCGTGTTCGGCGGCGCAAAGGTAACAATTGTGATTCAGATCGCAACAGATTTTGCAACAAGGGTGTATATACTAACAGGCATTATTGCTAATTTTGCAGCCGCTTAGGAAAATAAACCAATGGCCCCGGCCGTTGGTTCTGGAAATGTCCTGTGAACTTTTAGCTAAATTAAACTCCATGAAAGTTTCTTTCTTCAATCGTGCACTGCCCGTAGTGGCCGCCATCGCAACCCTCGTTTTCGCTTCCGGCTGCAACCGCGGCGTAGGATGTCCTTCCAACTTCAGCTTGAACGATTTCTTCATCGGCGTTGTTAAAGCGGTTATTACTGCTTTGTTTTAACAGCTCGTCAATGATAACATGGAAAGAACTCGTCGATACCCAAACGGTTGACGAGATTGTAGGTTTGTCTTCACAAACCCCCTATCTCATTTTTAAACACAGCACCCGTTGCTCTATCAGCGCTATGGCTAAAATGCGCTTAGAGCATAGCTGGGATTTTGGGGCCGACGAAATTCAGCCTTACTATTTAGACCTCATTGCCTTCCGGCAGGTGTCCAATTATATTGCTGAAAAATTCTCCGTCTACCACGAATCGCCCCAGGCGCTGCTCATCTGGCAGGGCGAGTGCATATACGATGCATCTCACTTGGATATCTCCGTTCCAGAACTGAAAGAGGCGCTTGCTGCCCTCCACTCCTGATCTTTGATATATGCACGCAGTAGAGCTTTTTGAAACCCAGGATGGATCTCATTCCCTCTTATCTCAAACCTATGGCGTGAGCTATCACTCTAAATATGGCGCCATTCAGGAAAGTATGCACGTCTTTATCCAGGCAGGTTTGTATCCGCTGCTACTGGCGCGCAAAGAGCTGTCCATCCTTGAAATGGGCTTTGGCACCGGCCTGAACGCCCTGCTTACCTTGCACGAAACCCAACAGCAGGGTTTTCGCGTAGGGCGCTACGAAACCATAGAAGCCAGCCCCATCTCCCCGGAGCAGGCGGCAGCTTTAAACTACCCGGCTCAACTGTCAGATGACCCCACACTGGCCGATTCATTCCGGTATATGCACAACTGTCCCTGGGAAGAAGAGGTGGCCATAACGCCCCTTTTTACGCTCGCCAAGCGCCATGCTCAACTGCAAGACCAGTCTTTTGAACCCTTGTTCGATCTCGTCTTTTACGATGCCTTCGCGCCCGGCGCGCAACCCGAACTCTGGACCCTCGACGCGCTGAGCATTGTCTGCGCCGCCCTCAAACCCGGCGGAATACTCGTCACTTACTGCGCTAAAGGCGAAGTAAAACGCCACTTCAAAGCGCTGGGCCTGAAGGTAGAAAGCCTGCCCGGCCCTCCAGGCAAACGGGAAATGATCAGGGCGGTCAAATAGCTCCAATGCCGCGGCATTTTTAGGCTTTGTCAGGGCGCATCCCCTCCCTTGGGGTCGGGGTCGCTACGCTACGCAGCTCGCTATTCGCTCGGCCCTGCGGGCTGCCTCCTGCGTCGGCCCTGCTGCGCATCGCTTGCGCGGGCGCCAACCCCTGATCGCAACCTGCCCGAAAAGTTAACTTTTATTCTCTTTATCAAAATATTCATTGTCCATAATCTCCATACCAAACAATGAATGAACCGTTTACCATACAGGACCAAGCCTTCATGCGGCGCTGTTTCGAGCTGGCCCGCTTGGGCATAGGCCGCGTATCGCCCAACCCCGCCGTAGGCGCAGTACTCGTATACCAGGGCCGAATCATCGGCGAAGGCTACCACGCCTATTATGGCGGCCCCCATGCCGAAGTCATGGCCGTCAACAGCGTCGCCGTAGCCGACCAGCCGCTTATTTCACAGAGTACGCTCTACGTGTCCCTCGAACCCTGCTGCATCTATGGCAAAACCCCGCCCTGCACCAACCTCATTTTAGCCCATCGCATTCCTCGTGTCGTCATCTCCCAACTCGACCATACCCCCGCCGTCTATGGGCAGGGCGTTCAGTTGCTGCGCGATGCCGGCGTAGCGGTTAAATGCGGATTGCTGCCTGCCGAAGGCTTAGCGCTATCCTTGCCGCGGCAGGTCTTCGCCGCTTTCAACCGACCTTATGTTTTACTGAAATATGCGCGTAGTTTAGATGGCTTTATGGCGCCTGTTCACAACACTCCCTACTGGCTCACCAATGGATATACCCGAAGATTAACGCACCGCTGGCGCACCCAAACCGACGCCATCCTGATCGGAGCCGGGACGGCTATGGCCGATAACCCCTCCCTCACCAGCCGCTATTATCCGGGCCGATCGCCCTTGCGCATTGTGCTGGAGCGCCACCAACTGCTGCCCGCTCATTTGGCCGTTTTTGACCAGCAGGCGCCTACATGGTTGTTCACCAATCAGCACGCTGCCAACCGCAACCTGCCCGCCCATGTGCGCGTGAGCGCCGTAGACTATACCCCCGAACAATGGTTACTCCGGTTATTACAACAGTTGGCCTCGGAAAAAATCGGCCACCTGACCGTAGAGGGCGGAGCCACCGTGCTGCGCGCCTTCATCGACGCCGGCCTCTGGGATGAAGCCCGAATACTGACCGCACCCGTTCAATTAGGCGATGGTTTACCCGCTCCGTCGCCGGCATTAGCGCCTCAATCAACCATCTGGATGGCAGACGATCGGGCAGATACTTTTTTCAATCCGGCCACCCTCGCCGCATTTGCTATGCCCCCCGATTGTTAAAGGTTTATTAAACCCGGCATCTGAGACCATAGCCGGGCACAAAAAATTGTTAGTAGCTTACTAACTTTGCAATGGATTAACAGCCATGAGAAAACGAATAAACATGAAAAAAGGCAGCATACTGCTGATGCTCGGGTTGGGCATAGCCACACTGGCACAAGCCCAGAACAATACCGCTAACGTTGATGGTATCGAATGGAAGGAATGGGCAAATCGGGATGATACAGGCGCCCGACAGCAAAAAACCATGATCTACCTGTATACCAACTGGTGCGCATGGTGCAAGCGCATGGAAGATGAAGTTTACCAAAATGCAGAAGTAAGCCGACTGATTAACCGCCACTTCGCCGCCGTCAAATTTAATGGCGAAAGCCGCGAGCCTCAAACCTACAGAGGCGAAACGTATAACTACGTCAAAGACGGCCGCGTGAGCTACCACCAATTAGCCGCCAAATGGCTCAATGGCAGGTTGAGCTTCCCAAGCTTAGTTTTTCTCGATGAAAATGGCGTTGTCATCCAGGCCATATCCGGCCCCCGAACGGTAGAGCAAATGGAGCAGGTGCTCATCTACTTTGGCGAAAACCACTACAAAACCACCCCTTGGTCGAGCTTCCAGCGCAACTTCCGGCCGCCTACAGAATAGGTTGTTCTAATAAAAAAACGCCTCCAAGTCCTCCGGCAAACGAAGGTATTACCGAATCATAAAGCCGACGTAGTTGAGTCGGGCTCTCCCAGAGAGATTCAATTGAGCTTTATCGATATCATGGTAAAGCGCCTGCGCAGCATTGACCAGCAAATCCAAAAAAACCCTGCCTTCAAAGCCGGTGAAACTTACTACAAAGATCTTTTCAAAGAAGCCTTAGCGCTATATCAAAAACATTCAACAATTACCCTCCATGGCGCTGCTGAAATCATGCTGTGGTTAGCCTGGAAATTCCCCGAACTGCGCGATCAACTCCCCGATTAATGCCCTAATTAACAGTGTACTTTTTTTTAACGCCAGGCAACTATACGGGGGGGATGTACGTTTGTATAGCAATTTGCTCATAAAACAATACTCATGATCACCCCGACGGCCAAAATCAATCTCCCCATTGAGGATCAACTCATTGGCATGATCAGCTGGCGACTCAATGTAGCGCCCAACCACATTCGCCCTTATACCCGGTTCCGCGATGATCTCATGCTCGACTCCGTCGACATGACCCTGCTCATTGCCGAGCTGGAAAGCCGCTTCAACCTCTACCTCACCCACGAAGAAGTTGACGCCATTGAAACCGTAGCAGACGCAGGTCGGTATTTTCTGGCCCACGCCCACTAAAAAAGCATACCGCCATCCTCAAACGACAATCGCCGGACAGTGAGAGCTGTCCGGCGATTGTCGTTGTAAGGGCTTGCTTGCGACCCATTCCGGGTAATTTACCTGACCAAAGTCAGCGTTCCTCGCTTAGATACCTTTCTGGCATAGCCATCCTCTACGACGGTATACTCCAGCAAAAAGACGTATACCCCCACAGGCGCCTCTCTGCCCTCAACGCGCCCCCTCCAGTCGCTATCTACTTTATCTGCATCGTAAAACAGCCCGCCCCAGCGATCGTATATCCGCAGGTGGTAATCTTCCAGCACACAATCGCTGTAAGGACGCCAGCCGTCGTTGACGCCATCGTCATTGGGGCTGAATGCGTTAGGCGTGAATACTTCGCACTGTTCGCATAAAGTAGCCACTAAACTATCCCGAATGGTTTGGCAAAGCGATGCCACTTCTACCCAATATACATCCGGCCCCTGTACCCGCCTCACGGGGTCTGTAGAGCCATCGTCCCAGAGATAGGTGGCGGGAACGCCGGCATTTGCATTTAAAAAAAGCACATCCTTTTCGCACAGGAAGGTATCCCGCCCCAGTTCCGTTCCAATGGGCGCAATGTACTCAATATCAATATCGTCATTGAGCTCATTACAAGCCGTGATTACGCGCACCCGATACTGACCGGGAGTCCGCACTACCTGAGTTGCCGACGTGCTCCCATCCTGCCACAAATACGCTGCCCCCGGAATGTTTGCATCCAATAGCAATGTGTCTCCAAAGCAAAGCGTGCGATCTTCGCCCAATTCCAACTGAGGATCTACAATAAAAATGGCTTGCGTAGCCCCCGTCCACTGCTCGCAGGGCGTAGTAACGGTAATCCGGTAGGCGCCGTCCATAATCAAATGGCGGTCAGGTGTAGTCAGGCCGTTTTCCCATTGGTATACTGCCATCGGGCTCGTAAAATTCAAATAAATTGAATCCCCGGCACAGGCCACCAGCTCGGGATCGAGGCTCAGTTGCAACGGCGGCACATAAGTAATCTGCATACTATCCAGCGTAGTGCCGCAGGCATTGGTAGCCGCCACCCTAAACCATCCGCCTACGCCGCTGATCTGCCGGGCAGGCGCCGTATTGCCATCCTGCCATAAGTAAGTAGACAGCTCATTGGAAGCGTCCAGCGTGATGGTTTCGCCGGGGCATAAAATCTGGTTAGGCCCCAATTCTACCACAGGGGGCGTCTGCTGCACCACCACCCTGACGCTGTCTGATCCCGTGCCGCAGGCATCCGAAACCGTCACCCGGTATACGCCTCCGTTGGTAACGGGCCTTAAGGCTGTAGTATCGCCATTGTCCCACAAGAACCTGTTCCCGGCTGCGCTGGCATCCAACCACAGGGTATCACCCTGGCAAACCAAGCTCGTATCCGCCCCCAGTTCGGGCTCAATAACCAGGGGTTCGTCTACCACAAAAACTATACTGGTATCCAGCAGTTGATTGTCGCAGAGGTCGAGCAGGCTCGTATTGTTCAACGGATTGACGTGCAGCGTAAATGTGCCCATCGATTGTATGGGCGGATTGATGCTGAGCCTCACTTCGCGGGTACGCGATGCCGACTGCTGACAGTTGGGGCTGCTGGCCGTAAGGGTATACGGCCCGCCCGGCCCTTCTAAGGTAAAATCAAAGTTGTGAATACTGGCACATTCAATGTATTCACTAAAGGTAAGACGAATGTTATTTTCGCCGCAGCTCTCCGGATGGGCGTTCAACAGGCTTACCGTCGGCGGCATTTCGTCGAATATGCCCAGCCCCGTAGAAAGCCCAAAATTGATGGTAAAGCCATTGGGCGAGCCCGTCCAGTTGTTTACCAGCAAAGCGAAAGTTTGCCCCTCCTGCATGGGTATCAGCGCATTAAAGGGCGAGTTGCCAAAACTACACCCTGCCCCCTGACTGTTGCTATTGGTGGCGCCCGTAGCGCCCGTAAGCCCGTCGCAACTTCCGCCGCCGGCAGCGTTGCAACTCACTATCAATCCACTGTTGTTGCGGATGTCTTCACAGCGGGCGTTGGTCAGGTTAAACAGCACCCAGTCGTAGTCGTCGTCGAGGTCGTTGGGCGTAATGAGAAAGCCCAACATACCGTCAGCGTTGGCTGTGAAGATATACCAGATGGAATTATCTTCCTGATCATTGCATGTTTGTGCAATCTCATTGGGATAATTGCCCGTGCCATCAGGCGACTGTAACTCCTGATACACCGGCTGACATACGGGGATGGCGCCTAAGCAATCCTGGATCGTTGGGGTTTGGGCCCACAGAGAAACAGGGACCAACGCACAAAGCATGGCCCCAAGGCGAGGGATGAATGTCATAATATAGGTTTAGTATCCTTGTAAAATTCCTTTAGCCATTGGGCTCACCCCCGTTTTCATCCACTCGGGCAGCGGGCCATCCATGAGATAATGATCAAAAAACTGGCTCATCCGACGCTGAAAATCGATCCGGTTTTGGCGTTTTACAGGCCAGTGCGGCTCATCGTTGTAATTTAACAGCCAGGCAGGCTTACCCAACCGGCGCAAAGCCGTAAACCACTCGATCCCCTGATACCAGGGCACCGCGCCATCGGCATCGTTGTGCAGGATGAGCACGGGAGTAGTCACTTTATCGGTAGTGAAGATAGGAGAATTCTCCAGAAAGCGCAAGGGGTATTCCCACAAACTGCCGCCGATACGACTTTGTGTGCGTTCGTACTGAAACTGCCGGCTCAAACCCGACTCCCAGCGGATGCCGCCATAAGCCGAAATCATATTCACCACCGGCGCCCCCGACTCGGCGCAGCGGAACAATGAAGTGCGGGTAAGCAGGTAAGCAATCTGGTATCCGCCCCAGCTATGCCCTTGTATGCCAATGCGCGCCGGATCTACGAACCCTTCGCCAATGAGGGCTGTTACGCCCGCCACAACGGCATTGTAAGCGCTCTCGCCCGGGTAGCCCTCCCGGTACGGTATATCGGGATTGAATATCACGTAGCCCTTGCTCAGGTAGTAGGGATAATTGATCTGCGACCGATGCGGAAACAACGGCCTGTGGTCGTGTATGGTTTCCGAGTTGCGCTCATAAAAATTCACAATCATGGGGTATTTCCGCGAGGGGTCAAAGCCTTCGGGTTTTAACAACAGCCCCTTGAGCGGCTTGCCGTCGAGGCTGATCCAGGTATAGTGCTCAATGCTACCCCACAGATACTGCGACTGTTGCGGGTTGGCGTCGCTCACTACGGTCGTCGTCCTGAAATCAGGAGTGAACCTCAGGTTAGGAAACTGTTGAAAGTTCTCCTGCGTATACAGGTATGCCTCTGCATGGCGGGCCTTGCGCACCTGGGTCGTAAAACTATAGGGCCCTGAAACCAACTCTTCCAGCCGCCCTTCCGGCAGGTGCAACCAGGCATAACCTTCGTTGTAGTCCTGCTCGCTGAAGCTATGTATCAACACTTTACCTTTAGCGGGCAAGTGGCGCGCCTCGGGGTCTGTTTGCACATAGCGCAGGCGGCGCTGCGCCTCGCGGCCCCGGGTCAGGCGCTGAGGCGGCGTCTTGCCCTGAGGGTCGAGGCG
>CAYOTJ010000002.1:25120-27387 GCA_964406855.1 uncultured Saprospiraceae bacterium | reverse complement strand
CCTGCGCGGGGGCGCTACGCTGCGGGGCTCGCTCATCGCTCGGCCGGCGCCCTTTGGGGGGCGCCGTCTGGCGGCCTGATGCCGCCACCCCTCCGCATCGCTAGGCCGGGAGCGCCGTGCTCCCTAAAGCCGCCTTACCCCAAATTGGGATGATGGCTATTTTTTGCCGCCAAATAAGCCGCCGAGGATTTTCATGCCCATACCGGCCACATCGTCGATGATGCTGCCGTCGCCGTCGCTGTCCAAAAAGCGCGTGATCAGGCTCATGGTAGGGTTTTGGCTTTGCTGCGCGCTGGCTGCATTGCCCAGCAGATCGGTGAGGCCGCCTGCATCTAAGCCTTGGTCGCGCTTGGTTTTACCCAATGCGCCCATAATCACCGGCGCCAGCATGGCCATCAGGCTGCCGGCTTGGTTAGCGTTGAGGCCGCTCATTTTGCTGATCATATCTGTGGCGCCTGCCTGGCGGTCGCCTAAGATGTGGCCCAGAATGCCCGAGCCGTCAATGGCGCGGTTAGTAGCGGGCTGCGCTTGCCCGGTTACCATCCCGATCACATCGTTGAGGATACTGCCGTCGTGGTCGCGGTCAAGGGCGTTGTTCAGCGCCGAGGCGCCCTGGGGCGTTGCGGCATTGCGAGCCAGCGCAGCCATTAGCGTGCCCATAATACCCGACGTAGCGCTGGCGGTTTGCTCGGGCGATGCGCCGATCTGCGAACTGAGGTTTTCGATGAGGCCTTGCGACAACTGGCCTTTGAGGAGGTCCATAATATCCATTGTGATGGTAATTTTACTGATGAAAAAGCCCACTTACGACGTGCAAGATCGGGAAAGTAACACAGAAAACAAAATGAGGAGAAAAAAAGCGCGGTAGAGAGCCCGGGATAAGATGAGCAAAGCACAAAAAAAAGGCAGCAGGGTTATTCCTATGAACAAACCCATGCTGCTGATGATTCAAACTACTCTCTCAATGGTTCGTGCTTCTTTATGCTGGATAGCAATATGCGTGTTGGGATGCCCTTTGGCTGTCCCACTGCCCTATTTTCAGCAGCGGGACAACCGACAGGCAAAAATCGCTTGGTTGATATGAAAACGGAAAGATTAGGGCAGTTATTATGCCCTCCCGGCAATTTTATTCGGGTTGCAGCGCTTTTCTGTTGCCTGCCGCTGTTGCCGTTGATATGCCCGTTCGGGCGCTGCTGCCGGCGCCGGCAGCCAATACGGGCTGAGTCGCCGCCCTTGAACGGAATTGTATCGTTAAACCCGTAGTGCGCTCACGGCGCAGCGGCGCTGCAACGGCAACGGCTATAGGCGATACTGGCAGGCAGGTCTCCCGCATACAACTGGAAGCGGTTACGGCTTTGGGCGTGCGCGTACTCAGCTCGTCTACTGCGGGCGGGGCGGCGGGTAGCTCTATGTGCTTGTAAAGCACAGGGCGGTAGAATCGAAGCTCCTGGCCCTCGCAGAGGGTCTCTGTCGGGGAAAGGTTATTCCATACAGCCAGCTGATATACCGAGCAACTGAGGGCCTCTGCCGCCTGATGTAAGGGCTCGCCTTCATGGGCCGTATAAATGCGGCTCATGTAAGCCGCCAAGCCATTGTCGGGAGCTTGGTAGGGCAGAAATAAATTGACGTAAGGAAAGTAGGGCTCCTCTGTTTCATACGGGAAGAGCGCCAGATAATCGCGCCAGGCCGTCATTACGCGGCGAGGCAATACCAGATAGTGCCCTTGAGCATAACCCGGGATATAACCTTTGCGATAACCGGGGTTGAGGGCTTCGATTTCTTCAATAGGCAGGCCTGTTACCTGAGCAATGCGGTAAAAACTGCAAGGCTTTTGCATTTTTATCGTCTCGGTAAGCTGGCGATCCAATTTTGGCTGTATGGGCTCAATGTTGTGATGCGCATAAAACTCGGCTAAGTAAGTAGCCGCGATGAAGCCAGGCACATAATTAGCGGTTTCACCCGGCAGATAGCGCCGAAGCGTCCAGAAACTGTTGCGTCGGCTGCGCCGCATGGCCCGTTGTACATTGCCCTGGCCGGCGTTATAGGCGGCTAAGGCCAGCGCCCAGTCGCCAAAGCGGTTGTACTGCTCCTGAAGGTATTCAAGGGCTGCTTCGGTAGCCCGGTTGGGGTCGATGCGCTCGTCAACATACTCATCAACAACCAAGCCTATCCCACGGGCTGTAGCCGGCATAAATTGCCACAACCCCTGAGCGCCCACGCGCGAAACGGCCTCTGGCCGCAGGGCTGATTCCACGATGGGAAGGTAC
>CAYOTJ010000002.1:17750-25110 GCA_964406855.1 uncultured Saprospiraceae bacterium | reverse complement strand
TCGCGCAGATGCGCCTCAAAAATGGGGAAGTACACGGTAGCTCGCCCCAAAATAATGGCCGAACTGGTGCGGCTGCGTTCTACATAGCGATGGATGATGCTGCGCACCGCCGGATCAAAGCGATGCTCTACTAAGCCATTGCCCAATGACTGCAATCGGTGCTTTACCTCTTCGTCAGCAAAAGTGATGATCGCGTCAACGGAAGATTCTATGGTTGCCTGATCCTGATGAACAGGAGACGCGAAAGACAAAAAGGGAATAAAAAAAAGCAAATTTACGATCCGCGCTAAGCGGCGCAACTGAGGGTCTACGTCCTCCATAAGTTTTTGCAAATTGGTCTGCAATCACAAAAATAGTGAAATATTATTGTGACTTGACCTAAAAACGCCAATAAAAGTTTTCAACATTTTTGCAAAATGTTGATTTTCAATTTTTTAAAGAAAGGGAGAAGGCCAATAAATTTGCTTCCTGAAATGGCGCGGCCATAAGTTGCACGCCTATGGGCAGACCCGTAGGGGCGTGAGTCCCGTTTGGGATTGCAATAGCCGGCAAGCCCGCCATATTGGCGGCGACGGTATAAATATCAGCGAGATAATTGGCTACAGGGTCATCTATGGTTTGGCCAATTGGCCAGGGCGGCGTAGGGGATGCCGGCAAAAATATAAAGTCAAATTCAGTGAAAATAGCCTCCATGCGCTCCCGGATAAGGCGGCGCACGCGTTGGGCGCGGGCGTAGTAGGCGTCGTAATAACCGGAACTCAATACAAAAGACCCAAGCATAATCCGTCGTTTGACTTCGGCGCCAAAACCTTCGGTACGGGTGCGTTTATAGGTTTCTTCCAAGTTGCGGGCTTGTTGGCTGCGATAACCATAGCGAATGCCGTCGTAGCGGGCCAAATTGGAAGAAGCCTCTGCGGTGGTGAGTACGTAATAGGCGGGGATGATGTAGTCAAGCAGATCAAATGGTACGGCTTGTACCTGATGGCCCTGCTGCCGCATAGCTTCCAGAAATGCTTCTGCATTGCCGCGCACACCCTCGTCGAGGCCGGGGCTGTTGAGGGCATTGTCGAAGTAGGCGATGCGTGCGGGTTTATCCCAGTGCAACATGGCTGAATAAGGCGATACAGCGCTAAGACTGGCGGTACTGTCGAAGTCGTCGGCGCCGGCGCATATCTCCAGAACCAGGGCAATATCGGCTATGCTATGGGCCAGCAGCCCAATCTGATCAAAAGAAGAGCCATAGGCCAGCAGCCCGTGTCGGGAGATTCGGCCATAGCTGGGTTTGAAGCCCACCACCTCGCAAAAAGAAGCCGGCTGCCGCACCGAACCGCCGGTATCGGAGCCCAGGGCTATGAGGCAGCTATCGACCTGCACCGATACGGCAGCTCCGCCGGATGAGCCGCCCGGAATGCGCTCCGGGTCGGCGGCGTTCCGTGTGGGGCCATACCAGGAGTTTTCGTTGGTAGACCCCATGGCAAATTCATCGCAATTGGTGCGACCAATGAGGATGGCGTCTTCTGCCAATAAACGCTCAACGGCGGTGGCGCTGAACAACGACCGGAAGCCGCTGAGTATGCGGGATCCTGCGGTCACTTCGTGGTCTTTATAACAGATGACATCTTTGAGCGAAATGACGGCTCCGGCAAGCTTGCCTAATGTTTCGCCCCGGCGGAGGCGCTCGTCCAGCAGCCGGGCTTTTTCCAGGGCTTCTTCGGCAAAAACTTCGACGTATATATTAAGGCTGCGGCTGGCCTCAATGCGGTCAAGGTAGTGGCGCACCAGCGCCTCGTGGGTGGTCTGGCCGTTTTTTATGGCTGCGTGTACGGCCTCAAGCGAGGGGTATGCCGGAGGAGGAGTCATGTTGGTTGCTTTTGCAGTAGCGGGGTTGCGAGCAGGCAAGGGATTTATTCGCTGAGTACGGCGTCGCGGGTAATGCGGCCATCTTTGCGCTTACTTTCCTTGACTTCAAACACAAAGCCTTCTTCTAAGAATTCTTCGTATTTGCGCTTATCAAATTTATAAAGGCGGGCAGGGCGGTGCGCTACGCCGGCCTGAATCTCATCGAGGTCGATGAGGAGGTTCATGGAGAGTATCTTCTTGCGGAAGTTGCGCTTGTCGAGATCGGTTTCGAGTATGGCCTCGTACAAGTGTTGCAGCTCGGTGAGGGTAAACTTGGGCGGCAGCAACTCGAAGCCTACGGGGCGGCTGCGCACAAGGCGCTTGAGGCGCTCGAAACACACTTGAATGATCTCCTGGTGGTCGAAACCAAGGGCGGGCAGCTTGGCTACGGAAAACCAGCGGACTTCCTCGGCTATGGAATCAACGCCGGGATTGAGCTGGAAATCACTGATTTTTATGAGGGAAAAGTAGGCTACCGTGATGACCCTGCCGAGCGGGTGTCGGCCTACGGCGCCAAAAGTATGCACCTGTTCGAGGAATACTTTCTGAAGTCCCGTTAGTTCGAGCAACACCCGGCGGGCCGAGTCGTCGAGGTTTTCGTCGGGGCGTACAAAGTAGCCCGGCAAGCCCCACATGCCTATAAAAGGCTCCTCCAAACGTTTGATTAGCAGCACTTTTAAATCGCCTTCGTCAAAGCCGAAGATGACGTTGTCCACGGTGAAAGCAGACTTAAAATAGCTCGCTAATTGATTCATTTGTTGCCTGTTATATAGTTGCGGGCGAAGTTAGGGAAAATTTGTAATCCAATCATCCCTTGGAACTGGAATTAGTGTAAGAAATACACTTGCTAAGGATGTAAGAATTACACCTGGCTACTGTGCATCCGGATGCTCCAGAACGAGATAGACGCAGGTGGTATAGAAATTCCGCAGGCCGGGTATCGCTCCGAGGCCTGCCGGGAGCGTTCGGGGTTGCAGGCCAAACTTGGTTTCGTAGTTGGGGTTTACGAGGTAGAGTTGCTCCCGGAGGGCGCGCCAACCGGCCCGGGCCATAACACGCCGGAGTCGCTCTATGGATATGCCGGTTTGTTTGATGTCTAAGAGTTCCTGAATGGTGGCGCCCGACTCTCCGGCCATCCGGAGTATAGCCCGGTATAGGGGCGTGGGCAGCAAGTGGAACCAGGGTAATTTGCTGAGCCATCGATTTTCGCAAATTTGCTGATGCCCGCCGAAGGGCATCTGCCAGGGTGGAAAGCCAATGAACAGCCTGCCGCCGGGTTTTAGAAATCGATGAATGTAGCCCATGAAGCGCTCCTGATCGATGATGTGTTCGATGACATCGCGCATGATGATGAGATCGAAGCGGCCAAGGTCGTCGGCGTCGGCTGCATAGATGTCCTGGTAGATAAATCGGAGTTGAGCCTGGTGTGGGTGGCCGTCAAAAAATTCACGGGCGCGTGCGATCTGTTTTTCATTCAGGTCGATGCCTACACAGGAACAGCCCAGATCGGCGAAAGGAGTAAGGTTGCCGCCTTCCCCACAGCCCACTTCCAGCACGCTCAGGCCGGCATGGAGGGGGAGGAAGGGAGCTATAAATGGCATGACGTGGCGTTGGGTGGTGCGCCCCTGCTCCTCGAAGTAGCGTCGGCGGTCGGCGTGTCGGTTTTGCATATTGGAAGAGCTTATTGGGGGCGCGAATGATCGAGGAGTTGGAGGAGATATTCGCCATAGCCGCTTTTGAGGTAGCGGTGTGCGAGCCGCTCCAATTGGGTGTCATCGATGAAGCCCCGGGTATAGGCAACCTCTTCTATACACCCAATTTTGAGGCCCTGCCGGTCTTCGATGACCTCAATAAATTGGCCGGCCTGCATCAGCGATTTGTGGGTGCCGGTATCGAGCCAGGCTACTCCCCTGCCCAATACGCCTACCTGGAGGCGGCCCTGGCTGAGGTAGTATTTGTTGACATCGGTGATTTCATATTCGCCACGAGCGCTGGGCCGCAGGTTTTTGGCTACTTCCACTACGCTGTTGTCGTAAAAATAGAGACCAGGCACAGCGTAGTTTGATTTGGGGTGAACGGGTTTTTCCTCAATGGATATAGCCCGGAGGTTTTGGTCGAACTCCACGACGCCATAGCGCTCGGGGTCGGCGACCCAATAGGCAAATACGACGCCGCCATTGGGTTGGGTGCTGGCTGTCAGCATTTCGTCGAGGCCGGCGCCGTAAAAAATGTTGTCGCCGAGGATGAGGGCGGCGGGGTCGGGGCCAATGAATGATTCGCCCAAGACAAAGGCCTGAGCGAGGCCATTGGGTTCGTATTGGGGTTGATAGCTGAATGCGCAACCTATGTCGGAGCCGTCGCCCAGCACTTTTTGGAAGTTGGGTAAATCCTGGGGGGTTGATATGATGAGGATATCGCGGATGCCGGCGGAGAGGAGGGTAGACAAGGGATAATAGATCATCGGCTTGTCGTAAACTGGCATAAGTTGTTTGCTGACGGCCAGCGTAAGGGGGTACAGCCGGGTGCCTAAGCCGCCGGCCAGGATAATGCCTTTCATGGCTTTTTGGTTTGTTGCGGGCCACAAAGGTAGGAAAAAATCAAAGGCCCTACCCCAGTAGTTGGAGCAATACGAGCCGGGTTTGTCGGCTGCGTTCTACTATTTGAATGAGGAGGCTGTCGAGGGCGCTGCATTCGGCGTCGAGGGCGCGTCGGGCGGTGCCGAGAGGTTGGTTGTTGAGGGGTACGAGGGTTTTGTCGCCAACAAAGAAGAGGGTGTTTTTGAAGTGGTGAGCGTGCCAGACAATTTGCGGCCAATTGCGCTGAGCGCAGGATTGCTGGAGGAGTGGAGGGAGGTCGGCCAGTTCTTCTACGACCATTTGTAGTATTTGCCGTTCCTGAGCGGCATCGCCCTGAGCGACATCCCGGAGGTAGGAAAAGTCGAGATGAATGGAAGATGGATCTTGTGCCGACATTGGGTTGTTTGGGCATTAAACGGCGCTTTGCCCATTTTGTTCAGGGAAGGCTCTGGGCTGGAATGACGGATGGTAAAATTATTGTATAAGTGCTGACTTGGCGGCGGTTTGCGGAGCTGCTGATTGGCCTAGCGATGCGGAGTAGTGCCCGACCGCAGGAGGGCAGCCCTTTGGGCCGAGCGATGAGCGAGCTACGCAGCGTAGCGGCCCCGCGCAGGATGCCGGAGGAGTTGAATGCTATGCGGGGCAGGCCCCTAACGAGGCAAAAAAACAAACCGGGCTTCGCCTTCATCCCAAACCAGCATACAGAGATGAGTGGCGGGGTCTTTGAAGACCTGCCGGAAGCGGTCGACGCGTTCCATTTGTACAATCTGCCGGGCGGCCATTTCTTCGAGGGTGCTGATGTGCACCGTCCAGGGCTGGCGGCTGCCGGCTTCGGGCTGGATCAGGGGAAGGCCCAGCGCTATTTCCTGATCGCCCTGAAAGACGACGAAGATGGGGTAAGAAGATATTTCCTGCTCCAGAATGCGCTCGGCCACCTGGCCCAGCAGGGGCAGGTAACTGGCGAGGTCGTTGCTCAATTGATTGAGTTTATCTTCTGAGGCCATAGCGATATTTACTTGGATATGTGATGGGGGTCGTAGCCGTCGAGCATGGTGAGGAAATCATCGAGATTCCAGGCGTCTTTGAGGTCATAAGGGCCTATGCTGGTGCGGCACAAGGCCGTGAGGTAGGCGCCGCTGCCGAGAGCCCGGCCGAAGTCGTAGGCCAGGGAACGGATGTAGGTACCTTTGCTGCAATGAACAAAAAAATCGACATCGGGGAGGTCGATGCGATGGAGGTCGAAGGCGAGAATGTTTACGGGGCGGGCCTGTACGGCTATGGTTTCGCCTTTTCGGGCTTTTTTGTAAAGCGGCTGGCCATCGACTTTGATGGCCGAGAACATAGGCGGCGCTTGTTCGAGGGGGCCGGTGAGCGAATGTCGGGCGGCTTCTAAGTCTTCGGGGGTAATGTGATTGAAGGGGAAGGTTTCGTCTATTTCCGTTTCGGCATCGTAACTGGGAGTGGTGGCGCCGAGGCGCAGGGCGCCGGTATAGGTTTTGTCGAGGCCTTGGAAATCGGCTAAGAGGCGGGTTGATTTACCGGTGCAGATGATGAGCAGGCCTGTGGCCATGGGATCGAGGGTGCCGGCGTGGCCTACTTTTATGTTTTTGACGCCTAATAGTTTTTTGAGGCGATAGCGTATTTTGTTGACTACATCGAAGGATGTCCAGTCTTTGGGTTTATTGATGAGCAGGGTGGTCCCGTTGATAAAATCGTAGGGCATATCGGGGAGATCTGGCTCGGGCATGGCTTCTGATTCTTTGTGCATTTATCCTTGGGTAAATGTTATGATGGCGATAGCGGCTAAGCCTACGGCAAAACAATAGATGGCAAAGTAAGTGAGGCGACTGCTTTTTACGAGTCGGATCATCCAGGTGCAGGCCAGCAATCCGGTGAGGAAAGCGGCTACAAAGCCAAGGGATAACTCGGCAACATTGGCGGTATGGCTGAGGTCGCCGTCGAGGAGGTCTTTGGCTATTTTGCCCATGATGAGGGGTACAACCATGAGGAAGGAGAAGCGCGCGGCCTGCTCGCGGTCGATACCCAGCAACACTGAAGAGCTGATGGTAGCGCCAGACCGGGAGATGCCGGGCAATATGGCGATGGCCTGTGCGATGCCCACGAGGAGGGCGTCGCGGTAGCTAACGTCTTTGTCGGTGCGTTTGGCACGATCAGCCAGCAGCAGCAGTGCGCCGGTGACGAGCAGCATGAGCGATACGAAGACGACCTGTTTGTTGAAGAGGGCATCGAGAGCATCTTCGTAAAAGAGACCGACGAAGGCTGCGGGAATCATCGATATGACGATTTTGAGGCAGAAGATGGTTTCTTCGTTCCACTTAAAGCTAAGGAGGCCGCGAAGCAGTCGCCAGATGTCGTGGCGAAAGACGACGATGGTACTGAGGGCCGTGGCGGCATGCAATACAATGGTCATAATCAGGCTTTCCTTGGCCACGCTGTTGTCGCCGAGGAAATACTTAGCCAGTTCGAGATGGCCACTGCTGCTTACGGGCAGGAACTCGGTGAGCCCCTGTACGATGCCCAGTACAATGGCCAATAGGTAATCGCTCATGGTGATGAGTAGTAGGGAGGGGGGGGGATTATTTCTTAAATATGGCGTATACCTCGATGCCGAGACCCAGCAGAATAGCGATGGGCGCGAGCGTGATGCGGCGGAATCCATAGATGAGGTCGTTATCCCAGGTATTGGCGTCGGGCATAGCGCCGCCGCTCATGAGGGCCATGCCTACGCCGATCAGCGCCAGGCCAATGGCCATCCAGATATAGGTATCTTTGCCGAAGGTGAGCTCGCGTGCGGGTGTTGCCGCCGGGGCTGTGCGCGTGCGCGGGGTTGCCGGTTGTGCGCTCACCACTACTTTTTTCTTTGG
>CAYOTJ010000002.1:0-17740 GCA_964406855.1 uncultured Saprospiraceae bacterium | reverse complement strand
TTAGAACTCATCGTATTTGAGATAAAAGATCAGTAATCAATATAAGTCGTCTACGCGCAGCCGCAGGTAGCGGCGCACGGCCGAATACGTGCTTAGCCAGTGGACGCCCATGCCCAGCGCCAGCAGCAGGGCTGCCAGGCCGCCCAGCCAGAGCCAGTTGCGCAGGGGGCGAAGCTCGGGAAGTTGTTGTTCCATCCACCATTGGGCCAGGGCGAGGCCCCCTATGGCGAGTAGCGCGCTGAGGGCGCCGCTATACAAGCCGGCCCGGAGGTAGGGTTTAGTGATAAAAGCCCAGGATGCGCCTACCAGCTCCTGTGTTTTGATGATAAACCGATCGGCGCTTAACGACAGCCGCACAACGCTGTGTATGAGCAGAGCGGCCAGCCCTGTGAGCAGGAGGCCTGCGCCCAGCAGCCCCCAAAGGATGGCTTGAAAATTGAGGGCTATACGGTCGGACAGGGATTCCTGAAAATAGACATCCGCAACGCCTTCCCGGCTTTTGAGTAGGGCCTGAATTTGGCTCAGGCTATCGGGGGTGAGGTAGGCGGCGGGTACGTTGAAGGTGTAAATATCGTACAGGGGATTGGGCAGGTCGAGGCGCAGGATGTCTTCGCCAAACTCCTCGCTGAGTTGGCGCAGGGCCTCGTCTTTGTCGGTAAATACTAAGCTGCCGGCTTTGTAGTAAGGTTGCTGTTGGAGGTAGTCGCTGAGTTGGTCTCGGGCTGCCTCGTCTAAGCCGTCGTTTAGCTCTATGATGAGGGCTACTTTTTCCTTCATAGACTGGCTGAGCTGGCCGGCCTGGATGAGGAGCAGCCCGAAAAAGCCCAGGAGAAACAACACCAGCGCCACGCTCATCACCACCTGCGTATAGCGGGGGCGGCGCGGGGAAGCGGGGGTTGTATGAGCAGCGGACTGGTTCATGTTCCTTTTGGCAAAAACGTGAGGCAGAACTATTCAGCCGGGGTTGATGGCGGCGCCTGGCCCTGAGACGGCTTATCATTGCGTTTGCCACTGCCGCCACGATTGCGGTTTCTGTTTCGGTTGCGATCGTTATTGCGATTATCGCGGCCATTGCGCGGTTCGCGGCCGGACCCCGATTCGGGCGCTTTGGTTGCCAGCTCGGCGGGTAAGGGCAATTTGCGCACCTTCATATCCATGAGTTCCTCGATGCGTAGGAACTTGCGGCGGTCGCGGCGGTTGATAAAAGTGAGGGCTACGCCCGACTCATCGGCGCGGGCGGTGCGCCCGATGCGGTGCACATAGTCTTCGGCATCGCCGGGGACATCGAAGTTGATGACTACATCAATGCCTTTGATATCGATGCCGCGCGAAAGCACATCTGTAGCTACTACAATAGTGAGCGATCCGTTGCGGAATGCGGCCAGCTTGGTCTCGCGTTCTTCCTGGGCAAGATCGGAGTGAATAGCGTCGGCATTGAGGCCGCGGCGTTTCAGTCGGGTAGCGAGGTCGCGGACACTTTTTTTGGTGCCGGCGAATATGATAACCCGTTGGAGGTTCTTTTTACCGCTGAGGAGTTCTTCGGTAAGGGCTATTTTATAATCGTCTTCGACCTCGTAAGCCGCCTGAAGTATTTTTTCGGCTGGTTTGGATACGGCCAAGGTGATCTCCAGCGGATTGCGAAGCATCTGGCGGGCAAACTTGCGAATCTGGGGCGGCATGGTAGCCGAGAAGAGGAGGGTCTGCCGGTCGACGGGCAGCCGATTGACGATGTTCATGATGGCCGGGGCGAAGCCCATATCGAGCATGCGGTCGGCTTCATCGAGTACAAGGTATCGCACCTTACTAAAATCGACATAGCCCAGATCGAGGTGAGCCGTAAGGCGCCCCGGAGTGGCTACCACTATATCGGCGCCTTGTTTGAGGGCTTTTCGTTCGAGCTCCATGGAGTGGCCGTCCCGGCCGCCGTAAATGGCTACTGAGCTGCTGTTGGTGAAATAGGCGAACCCTTCCAACTGCTGATCGACCTGTACGGCCAGTTCGCGGGTGGGTTCGAGGATGAGGGTGTCAATGCCGTCGTGTGGGCTGGTTGACAAGTGGTTGAGGACAGGCAGGAGAAATGCAGCGGTCTTGCCCGTGCCTGTTTGGGCGCAGGCCAGGATGTCTTTACCTTGCATAATGGCCGGTATAGCCTGTTCCTGTATGGGCGTAGCATCTCTGAAGCCCATGGCGTCCAATCCGTCTAATAAGTCAGGGCTAAAGCCGAATTCAGTGAATTTCAAAGTTTATTGCTTCTTTTACGGTGCAAAGAACGGAAAAAAATTGGTAGCTGTGGAGAATTTCACAAGAATAGACATACGGAAGCAACGGGGTCAGCGGATTTCAATACAATTGTAACCTATGTGGTATTGCCGGCCGCCGGCTTTGTCGGCTACTATGCGTCTGCCGATGAAGTGAAGCGTCTCGTCTCGCCGGGTCAAGGGCAGACCAGTGTTCTTTTCCCAGTGTTGTTCTTCGGGTATAAAAATGAGCGCCAGCGTATTTCCTCCGCCAAACTCCCAATACATGGGAAAGCGGATATGATCTTCCACATAATAGATGGTTCCACCTCGCCCTTCGTCTTGGTATTCGAGGCGGGCCTGGCTTGAAGAAGGAGGTTGGTTGTTCATGCGGCGGTTTTTTTGCTGCAAAAATACCATACTTTTGGAGGGAACTTTCACGGAACTTTCACTTGCCGGAGGAACTGGAGACGACATGGAGGGGCATGAGTGGCTTACAGACCGGGAAAGACCAATAAAAGTGCCAAAAAACTTGACAAAAGGGCTGCTTAAGTCGTATATTTGTAAAATTCGCAATTCCAAATACAAGACGAACAGGACATGTCGAAGCTGATTAATGCCATATTGCACACTTTTTTCCCGCCGCCGCGGGAGGTCGTGAGTCCCGAGATACAAGATATTTTGAGCGATCCTGTGCGCGCTAAAAAACTGATGGAAGCAATCAAGGACGAAGAAAGAAATGTACGAAAAGGAAAAGAAGCAGTAGGAGAGTCCGGCGGATATACGGTGCGCCGAGTAGGACATTCAAAAGCATAAACGCCAGGTACATACTGACCGCTCTGCTCGTATTTCGTTTGCAATAATCCGATTTACGCCCTGACGCCATGAGCCTTGCCTTCTCCTCCTTAGTTTTATTTCTGCTGCTGTTGCCTGGCAGTATTGCATCCCGATTTTATTTTACGGGGCCTTTTTCCAAAGAATGGTTTAAGCCATCGTTATATGATCTGGTTGTAGCGGCCATCATACCCAGTCTGATGCTGCATAGCCTGGCACTGTGGTTTATTCACTGGCGTTATGGCGGTATCATTGACCTTTCGCCCTTTTTTCTGATGATCGTTGGCGCCAACTCTGCGCCTGATGTTGATAAAATGACAACATGGATGGGGATGCACTGGCAGCAATTGTTGTCATATAATTTTATTCTTTGGGTAGCGGCTGCTTTGGGCGGCATACTGATAAAAGGAATTGTTCGGGGGAGAAAATGGGATCGGAAATACGCCTTTTTCCGGTTCCGGAATGAATTTTACTATTTGGTTTCGGGCGAAATTCTCGATTTCCCCCATGTGCCGGGCAAAGCCAGCGATATTCGCTTTGCCAAGGTGAGCGCATTGGTATCGGTGGGCAAAGGCAGCATCATCTACCAGGGAATACTCATGCATTACACCCTATCAAAGGATGAAAAAATTGACTCTCTCTACCTGAAACAGGCCAGCAGGGAATGGCTGCAGGAAGATGCCAATGCAGCCACAACCGGCCCGTTGGCTGAGGGTGAAAATGCCGGAGTTGACGAGCGCGGAGATTTTGGCGAATCTTACCCGCAACAGGGTACGGATATTGCCGGCGACTGGGTAGTGCTCCCCTTTGCCAAAATTGATAACCTAAGTATAACCTACTATACATTCGAGGGTACGGGCGGGGAACCTTCCAGTCGCAAAATGCGCATAGCCAAGGTATGGGAGAAGATAAAAATCAGACTAAAGATATGGCGACAGCGATGGCATAAGTCCACCGGAGAACTGCCTCTTTCCTGAATGGCGCCCCTCAAAAAATAGCTACCTTTGCTTAGCAAAGACCAACCAACATGCAAATATCCCACATCCGCTTCTGGAAGGAAGACCTGGCCTTGAGCCGTCCCTACACCATTGCCTATAAGACCATTGATGCCGTTGAGAATGTGTTTCTCGTGCTGGAGCTGTCGAATGGGCGCATGGGCATAGGCGCCGCCTCCCCGGCCGATTTTGTGACGGGCGAAGAAGTGGCCGACACCTTAGAAGCCCTCGAAACCTGGGCCGCGCCCTTGCTGGAGGGGCAGGACATCCGCGACATCAACGGCATGCTGGGCCGTGCCCGCGCTATGTTGGCCGATCGGCCTGCCGCGCTGGCGGCCATAGACATGGCCCTGCACGACGCCCTGGGCCACTACCTCGACCGGCCTGTGGTGCAATGGCTGGGGCAGGTGCGTGCGGGCATGCCTACCTCGATCACCATTGGCATCAAAGACAGCATAGCGGAGATGTTGGCGGAGGCCGAAGAATACCTCAGTCGGGGGTTTAAGGTCATTAAGCTCAAAATAGGCCTCAACCCCGAGCAGGATGCCGAGTATTTTCAGGCGCTGCGCCGGTTGGCCGGCCCCGAAACCGCCATACGCGTAGACGCCAATCAGGGCTATACGCCCGAAGGGCTGTTGCACTTTGCCGAAGCCACCCGCGATGCCGATGTGGAGTTTTACGAACAGCCATTTCCACCCAATCACCTCCATTGGCAGCGCGAGTTGCCCACTAACTTAGCGGCCCTCTGCGCCGCCGACGAAGACCTGCTGCACTATGGCCATGCGCTGGCGCTCTGCGCCTCGCCCCGCTCCTATGGCATCTTCAACATCAAACTGATGAAGTGCGGCGGCATTGCCGAGGCCATGCGCATAGCGGAGGCGGCGCACCGCTCGGGCATAACCCTGATGTGGGGCTGCAACGACGAAAGCGCGGCCAGTATAGCCGCAGCCCTGCATGCAGCCTTAGCCAGCCCGGCCACCCGCTACCTCGATCTCGACGGCAGCTTCGACTTAGCCCACGACCGCGTAACCGGAGGCTTCGAGCTTCGCGACGGGGCCCTGTACCCGGCCCCTGGCCCCGGCCTGGGTATACAGTTGTGCTAAGTCAGGGCGGTTTTATTTCGCCCTAACTTTAGGCAAATGGCGCAAAACCTTTACTTTTGCTGCCCTGTTATCATTTGCGCCGGCAGGTTGCATCGTTTGTGTCTGCATACAAAACCTGCCGACGCGCCGTATATTTTCATTCAAATTGCTTCAAAAAACAGAGTCATGGCTTTTGATATCGAGATGATAAAGGCGTTTTACGCCGATATGCCGAAGAAAGTCGAAGCGGCGCGCAACCTGCTGGGCCGCCCCCTTACGCTGTCGGAGAAAATTCTGTACAGCCACCTTCACCCCGACTCGCCCCTGCAAGTCTACGCGCGCGGCAAAGACTACGTCTTCTTCTCGCCCGATCGCGTGGCCATGCAGGATGCTACGGCCCAAATGGCCCTGTTGCAATTTGATACTACGGGCCGCAAAAAGGTAGCTGTGCCTTCTACGGTACACTGCGACCACCTCATTGAGGCCAAGGTGGAAGCCACTACCGACCTACAGCGCGCCAACAGCGAGAGCGAAGAGGTTTTTGACTTCCTGTCTTCCATTTCCAATAAATATGGCATTGGCTTCTGGAAGCCGGGCGCGGGCATCATCCACCAGGTGGTGCTGGAAAACTACGCCTTCCCCGGCGGTATGATGATCGGTACCGACTCGCATACCGTCAACGCCGGCGGCTTGGGTATGATCGCCATTGGCGTAGGCGGCGCCGACGCCTGCGACGTGATGGCCGGCTTGGCCTGGGAACTGAAGATGCCCAAGCTCATCGGCATCCGGCTCACCGGGCAGCTCAGCGGCTGGGCGTCCCCCAAAGACGTCATCCTTAAAGTGGCGGGTATCCTGACGGTTAAAGGCGGCACTGGCGCCATTGTGGAATACTTCGGCCCTGGCGCCGTATCTATGTCTTGCACCGGCAAGGGCACCATCTGCAACATGGGCGCCGAAATTGGCGCCACTACCTCTACCTTCGGCTACGACGACAGCATGGAGCGCTACCTGCGCGCCACCGACCGCGCCGATGTGGCCGATTTGGCCAACGGCATCCGCGAGCACCTCACGGCCGACTCAGAGGTATACGCCAACCCCGGGCAATACTTCGATCAGGTCATCGAAATCGACCTGTCTACGCTGGAGCCCCACGTAAACGGCCCCTTCACGCCCGACTTAGCTACGCCCATCAGCGCGCTCAAGGAGACGGCCATCGCCAACGGCTGGCCCCTGCGCGTAGAGGTAGGCCTCATTGGCTCCTGCACCAACTCCAGCTACGAAGACATCAGCCGCGCAGCTTCGCTGGCGCGTCAGGTGGCCGATAAGAAGCTCAAGACCAAGGCCGAATTTACCATTACGCCCGGCTCCGAGCAGGTGCGCTACACCATTGAGCGCGACGGCTTCCTCGATGTGTTCGACACCATTGGCGCTAAGGTGTTTGCCAATGCCTGCGGCCCCTGCATCGGGATGTGGAGCCGCATGGGCGCCGAGAAAAAGGAGAAAAATACCATCATCCACTCCTTCAACCGCAACTTCCAGGCGCGGCAGGATGGCAACCCCAATACGTACGCTTTTGTGGCTTCGCCGGAGATTGTAACGGCTTTAGCCATTGCCGGCGACCTCGGCTTCAACCCCCTCGCCGATACCCTCGTAAATGAAGAAGGCCAGGCCGTGCGCCTCGATCCGCCCACCGGCGACGAGCTGCCCGCCCGCGGTTTTGCCGTTGAAGACAATGGCTATCAGGCGCCCGCCGAAGACGGCTCGCACGTGGTCATCAGCATCAAAGACGACAGTAAGCGCCTGCAGCGCCTCACGCCCTTTGTGCCCACTACCGCCGCCGACCTCACGGGCATGCGCCTCCTCATCAAGGCCAAGGGCAAGTGTACCACCGACCACATCTCGATGGCCGGCCCGTGGCTCAAGTTCCGCGGCCACCTCGACAACATCTCCAACAACCTCTTCATTGGCGCTACCAACTTCTTCAACGGGGAGCTCAACAAGGTGCAAAACCAACTCAACGGGGAGTATGGCCCCGTGCCCGACGCCGCCCGCGCCTACAAGGCTGCCGGCGTAGGCTCCATCGTATTCGGTGAAGAAAACTATGGCGAAGGCTCCAGCCGCGAGCATGCCGCTATGGAGCCGCGCCACCTCGGCGTGAAGGCCGTGGTGGTGAAGTCGTTTGCCCGCATCCACGAAACCAACCTGAAAAAGCAGGGAATGCTGGCCCTTACCTTCGCCAATCCGGCCGATTACGAAAAAGTGCGTCAGGACGACGTCATCGATCTGCTCGGCTTTGATACCATGGCGCCCGGCCAGAACCTCACCGTAGCGTTGCACCATGCCGATGGTACGGAAGAGCGCTTCGAGGTGGCCCATACCTACAATCAACAGCAGATCGAGTGGGTGCGCGCAGGCTCGGCCCTCAATAAGATCCGCCAGGAATTAGGCGCATAAACCTGTAAAGACAACAGGTATTTCAAGACCGCTTCCGGGCCATCCGGGGCGGTCTTGGTCGTTTAGGTCGGGTTGTTTTTGGGGCGCCCCCCGGCCTCCCTTGCCCAAAGGTCTTGCCCGTCGTCGGGCTGTCGTTTCCTTGCCGGGGGTAGTGGGTATAAGGATGAGGCCGGGGGTCACGCTATCCGCTCTTATGGGGCCGCATGTTCTGTATAGCCGCCTACTTCCGGGGGGCGGCCCCATACCGCTCCTATCGTTCGCCCGGGGCAGGCTGCTTCAGTGGCGCCATCCATAGCTTTATAACCATGAACCCTTTTTTAAGCCATTCAAAACAAAGGCCCCAAGACCAGCGAGCTGGTCTTGGGGCCTTTGTTTGTCGGCAGAAGGAGTAGCGGGCGATTACTGGAACCGCACCCGTACCGTTTCGCCTATGCCGCAGCCTACGGTTACGCTATCGCCGGCATTGACGCCGCGCATAAAGCCTTCGTCCTGCATCGGGATGGAGCCCGAGTAGTTGCCAATGCGCTCGCCGGCTTCGCCGGCTACGCTGGAGTCAATGCTGCGGGCATAGCTGTACTTATCGATGGCAGCCAGTACGGCCAAGCGCTGATTCCAGGAGTCGCAGCCGCTGCGGCTCATCTTGGCGTAGATGTCGCCGATGAGGATGTAGGGTTTGCCCCAGCCCGATTTCAGGTTAGCGGCATTGCGCGCATTTTCGCGGGCCGAGCCATATTGGCCAAATTGCCAGGTCTGGATAAAGGCCATGCTGTAGTATACCTGTGCTTTTACCTCATTGTCTTCGGTGGCGCTCAGGCATTCGCGGTAGCGGTTCATGGCATCCTGATAGCGGCCTTCCTGCTGTAGTTTGGCAGCGTCAAAGCAGGGGTCCTGCTCGCGGCGTACGCGCTCGCGCTCGGCAGCCAAGGCAGCGCTCAGCTCGTCGTATTTAGCTCTCAGATCTGCCAGTTCCGGGTCGTCTTCCGTACAGCCTTGGGTAGTCAGCTTTTTTACGATGTATTCTACTACTTCAAAGTTGTCGCGGTTTTCCTGGAACCGGGGCAGCAGATTTTTCTTGAAGTAAGCGCAATCGAATACTTCACCCTCAATGGGAGCCATAGCGGCGTCCATGTTGGCTTTTCCGGCTTCGTAGTACGACTTCAGGCGTTCGTTGCCGGCAATGTTGTGCTCGGCAATTTCCGTGCCCTTCTGGTACCACATTTGCACATCTTCTTTGGTGATCTGCTTGGTTTGGTACAGGTAAACAATGAGCTGGCCCAGCGGCGCCAACAGGATGTACTCCGAGCTGTTACCGGCAGCATTGATGGCCGTTTTGAAGGCCTCAAACGTAGGCAGCGAGTAGGTATAGCCGGGCAGGTAGATCATGTCGAAAGCCTTGCGGCCCAGCAGGAAGTTTTTCTCGGTGGAGAAGCAAACCATCTGCTCGTCGTAGAGCTTGATGATCAGGTCGGCATACTCCTTCTTCTTGGCGTCGTCGGTAGCTTTGTCCAGCATAGCGCGGTATAGCTTCCGGCCGTCTACAAAGTGGGTGTTGCGCTGGCCGTCAGCCGACGGAGCAATGGTATAAGCCGTTTTCCAGTTGGAAAACGCTATGTCGAAATCGGTGGTGCTGAGGGCTTTCAGGTCTTCTACTTCTTTGCCTTTGAGGAAAGGCCTGTAGATGACGTGAGCGTTTTCCGCCGTCTCCTTTTGGGGAGAATCATTCCAGTTTTGGCACTGAGCGGCGGCGGAAGTTTGCCACCCAACGAACAGCGCCAGGGCAAAGCCCCATTTTACAAGCATCTTCATCATCAGTTAAATTTGCGTTTGAAGAACCACGAATTATCGTTGAGGGTAAACCCAACCGTTAATTTTACAAAAGTTTCCTGTAGCACATCCGGCACGCCTAAGCGGCCCAGTTCCAGCGAGGTATTCACAAAGGACACCTGTTGGCGGGGTAGCACAATGGGGAAACCCGCGCCCAGCGTAAGGGCATATTTGGTCATCTGATCGCTGCCTATGCTGCGCGGATCCAGACCATAATAAAAGCCTAAGCGATAGCGCAACCGCGCCCAGTAGTTGTTGTACGAGGCATAGTTGGGTATGTACTCCAGCCCTATGGCGGCCCGCCAGGTATCCGACAGACTTTCCGGTTTGGATGTATTTTCATAGGCGCTCCAGGCCGTTCGGCTATACTCTACCCCAACCAGCAACTTATTGATGTGTTGGTAGGTGAGGCCGGCCGTAAAGCTGCCTGGCAATCTGCCGTTGCCTTTGCCGTCGTTTTCGTACACCAGCGTATCCGACAGGGCGCTGGAAGAACCAAAAAAGCGGCGGTAGTATTTGCTCACGCGGGTATCGAAATCAGCGCCCGAAGCAGCATGTGCGCCCACGATGAGGCGATGGCCGGTGGGCTCTTTTTCTCCCTTGGCGTTGGTTTTATCGAAGTTATACACGTATTGCAGGCCGCCTTCCAAGCCAAAGCCGCGCACGTTGATCTGGTCGGAGAACTCTGTTTCAAGGGTAAACCCTAAGCTGTCGAACGTCACTAAGCGGCTGTTGGTGAGCTCGCCAAACATATAGTTGAGGTTGGCCCCCACCGACAGGTTTTTATAGCGTACGGCATTGCCCCATTGCATGCGGTAAACGCCGCCATCGCCCTTCAGTACATTGGTCACCAAATTGAGGTCGGGGTCAACGATGCCTACTGCTATGTCGTAACCCACCTGGGTGTAAGGCGCCAGATTGAAGCCCATGCCTACGCCCCAGTCGTTGCTTTGGCGGTCGAGTGCCCGATTGATGGGGTTTTTCAACGGAAAGCCCAGCGCCAGATACTGCAAATTGCCGCCCCACTGCTGGTCGCTGGCTGTTTTTCCCTGCAATTGCGCATACTGGGCATATACCCCCACCTCAAAAGCCGTAGCTTGTAACGATGCAAGCGACGCAGGGTTCACCATATTGAGGTGATAAATATCTTGCCAGGCAGTACTCAGGCCGGCCATCCCCCCCGACGCTACGAAATAAGGGTCGGCTAAGTTGCCCAATCCATAGCGGGAAAAAGGCGAGTTAAATTTAGGGCGGATGTTTGCATTCTGCACCTGGGCAGACAGCGCCAGCGTCATCGAGACCCCGACGACCATCCCCACCAGTAGCTTATATGACTTGCTCAACATAATGCAATAAAATTTTATTCAGTCCAATCAGGACCAAATTTGGCTGCAAATTTATCTCAATTTTCAGGTTTTCCGCTAAAAAAGCGGCATCGCCTCCCGCTAAAACCACGCTGACAGGCCCCATTTCGCGCGCTAATCGGCTGGCTAAGGCCTCTACTTCTAAGGCTGCACCCAACACGGCGCCATTGCGCAGGGCTGTTTCGGTACTGTCGCCCAAGAGCGTCTCGGCCGCGCCGGGCTCCACCAGCGGCAGGCGTTGGGTTTGCTCGTGCATGGCGCGCAGGCGCATGCGTATGCCCGGCGCAATATTGCCGCCGAGATAGACCCCGTCGGCGCTCAGCACATCAAGCGTGATGCAGGTGCCGGCGTCTATCACTAAGCAGGTGGTAGCGGGCAGCAAGGCCTGGGCTCCGGCTACTGCGGCCAACCGGTCTTTACCGAGGGTGCGGGGCGTGCGATAGCGGTTTTCAAACGGCAGCGGCGTATCGGCATTGAGCTCTATGTAGCGGAAATGCGCCGCAAAATACGCCGCTGCCGCTGTTGAAAGCTCATGACTCACCGTAGATAAGATGACATTTTCCACCTGGTGGTTGGGCGCCAGCGCAAATAATTCCGCTTCTGCTCCAACATCGCCCACCCATATGGCAGCCTGTTTGCCGGCGTCGAAGACGCCTGCTTTGGTACGGGTATTGCCAATGTCGATGACTAAGTTGACCAAGGTTTTATGCCGTTTTATCAATTAAATACGCTGTTGTGACGTGGGCGCAGCGGAAAAGATTCTTAACAGGAAGTTAAAGCCTCCGGCCGTCGCACTCCTGTAAGGGAGGTTAGTGGCGGAAGTGGCGTACGCCCGTCATCACCATAGCCATATTGTGTTCGTCGCAGTAGGCTACGCTCTCCTGGTCTTTCACCGAGCCGCCAGGCTGAATGACTGCCGTGATGCCCACGCCATCGGCAATCTCAACACAGTCGGGGAAAGGGAAGAAGGCATCGGAGGCCATGACGGCGCCTTTTAGGTCGAAGCCAAACGACTTGGCCTTGGCGATCGCCTGTCGGAGGGCGTCTACCCGCGAAGGTTGGCCGCATCCCATGCCGATGAGTTGCTTGTTTTTTACAAGCGCAATGGCATTCGACTTGAGGTGCTTGGCGCAGATGTTGGCAAAGAGCAGGTCGCTCACCTCGGCTGCCGAAGGTTGGCGCTTAGTGGCCACCTGTAGGTCGGCGGTGGTCTCCTGGCGCAGGTCGGTATCTTGTTCCACTACCCCGTTGAGCAATGAGCGGAACGAGCGCGAGTGCACCGCATAGTCTTTCAGACGCAGCAGGATGCGGCTCTTTTTGGCGCTCAGCAGCGCCAGCGCATCGGGCGCAAAATCGGGTGCGATGAGCACTTCGTAAAAGAGCTTGTCAATTTCGGCCGCCGTGGCGGCATCTACGGGCTGGTTGCAGATGAAGATGCCCCCAAAAGCCGAGGTGGTATCGCAGGCTAAGGCCGACTGCCAGGCATCCAGCAGGGTAGGCCGCACGGCCAAGCCGCAGGTGTTGGTATGCTTCAGAATGGCAAAGGCGGGGTCGCCCACCCGCAGCTCGCGCATCACCTGTACGGCGGCGTCGATGTCGACGAGGTTGTTGTAAGAAATTTCCTTGCCGTTAAGCTTATCGAATACCGCCTCAAAGTCGCCGAAGAAGACGCCCGATTGGTGGGGGTTCTCGCCGTACCGCAGGATGTCGGAGCGGTGGATGCTGTACTTGAAGGCAACGTCGGTATGGCCCTCGTTGAAGTAGTTGAAGATGGCCATGTCGTAGTTGGAAGACACCTTAAACGCCCGACGCGCCAACTCCCGGCGGTCGTTGAGGTCGAGCGCGCCTTCTTTGGCCTTGAGCATCTCCAGGAAAAGCCCGTACTCCTCCCGCGAAGGCACTACGGCCACATCCCGGAAGTTTTTGGCCGCCGCCCGAATGAGCGAGATGCCGCCAATGTCGATTTTTTCAATGATGGCGGCTTCTTCATGCGTAGCGGCTACCGTCTCCTCGAAGGGGTAGAGGTCTACAATCACTAAGTCGATCTCGGGCAGGTTGTACTGCGCTAATTGAGTGAGGTGGCTTTCTTCACGCCGGGCTAATATGCCCCCGAATACGGCCGGGTGCAAGGTTTTTACCCGCCCGTCGAGGATAGAAGGGTATCCGGTAAGGTCTTCTACCGCCGTAACGGGAATGCCCAAGCCGGCAATAAAACTTTGCGTGCCCCCCGTCGAGTACAACTGTACCCCCTGGCTGTGGAGCGCCTGCAATATCTCATCTAATCCGTCTTTGTGGTAAACGGAAACCAGCGCACTGCGAATTTTACGAACTGACATGGCTGAAACGCTTGCTGATTTTAAGGCGCAAAGGTAGCTCAATTTCGCTGCTTCCTGAAAAACAAGCCCAAGTCAAGGTGAAAAAATACAAAGAGCAAGAAATATTGCAGCTCTCAGGAAGCTGATTTTTGGGTTTTTGGGGTCTCATGCTTGCCGCCCGGTCGGATAAACCTTTTCCAAGCGGTTTGTACAAATCTTGCGGGCATGAATTACCGCCGGCAGGCCCTGGCCGCATGCCACATTGGTCGGGCCAGGGGGCGCAGCGGTATGGCCTCCTTCACCCTGCGGAATAGCGCAGCGTATATTCCACGGGGTGAAGGAGGCCATAGTAGCGGAGCACCCGGCGCCGCGCAAGGCGCTATACGGAGGTAAAAGCCATGCGGCGGGCCCCAAAAAATACCGATCAGCAAGCTGACTAATAGCCCGAAAACGGCTGGTTTTGGGCAATCCGCTCCGCTACATTTGTGGAAGTAAGCTCAAAACGACAGCAATTTTGGTTTTGTCTGTAACCCCAAAGAACAATGTTCTCATCCGCATACCCGAGTAGGTTTTATGGAGCTATGAAAACGTTTTGCGCTTAGTGATTTTCTGCTGACTTCCCCGGCCTTAGCTGCTCATTTTGTTTATGGCCGGGGAGTCTTTTTTAACAATTACGCTCAATAAATAACAGCTATGAAAACGATTTTACCTTCTTTGCTGCTGTGCTTACTGCTCTCTGAGGGCATTGTTCGAGCGCAAAACTGTGCGCCTACGGGCTTGTACAATTTTTCAGTTAATAACATCAGGGCCAGGTTGAACATGGGCGGCGATCTTTTTTCGTTTAGCGGCTTTTCATACCTGCCTGCTGAAAATACGCCGGCTACCATTTTCTCTTCTACCTTCTGGATTGGGGGTATAAAGAATGGGGAGCTGGTGTTTTCCGGATCGAATTATGGGTTTGACAGCGTTTGGGGCAGGGCCGACTTCCGGCCGGGGCCATTGCTGCCCAGCACGGGCGAGCCTTTGCCGGGCTGCGCATTTTGGAATACCTTCTTTAGGGTTACGCGGGAAGAGATAGCGTCTTTTGAGGTAGCTCGTACCCAGCTCTCTGCAATACAACTAATGGAGTTGTATCCCAACATCATGGGATGGCCCGGCGCGCGCAACCCTTTTTTTAGTTTGGTATACAGCATGACGTTGCCCAACGAGATAACGGTGTTGGCGCCATTTTACGATGCGGACGGCAATGGCTTTTACAATCCGTTGGGCGGCGATCTGCCCATGCCCGACTACCGCTATTTAGAGCGCCACTTCATTCCGGATGAGTTTGCGTGGGCGGTTATGAATGATTTTATTCCCGGCTCAGGCGATTCAACGGCTACGGTAGGCGTACAGTTGGAGGTGATGGCCTGGGGCTTCGACTGCGAAAGCTCGCCGGTGCTCAAAGACGTGATTTTTACCAATCACCGGGTGCGGTACTTTGGCAGCGAGCCCATTGATTCCTGCTATGTGGGCATCTTTACGGATATTGATCTGGGATGTAGAGTTGACGATCGCATAGGCACAGCTCCGGAACAGAACACCTTATTTGCGTATAATGCCGATGCTTTTGACGGCGACGAGGGATACGGCTGCTCCGGGGATACGCCATTTACAGGCCCCCCTCCCGTACAAACCATTACTTTCCTTGACGATCTGGGCATGGAGAAAGGCGCTGCATGGAACTATAATTCTAATACAAGCAACTTCTATGTCGAGACAGGAGTACCCTTGGGAGCACACCGCTTTATGACCGGCCGCTGGGCCGACGGCCTGCCTTTTACTCAGGGCGGCGATGGGTATAACCCCGGCAGCACGGATGTTGTAGACTTCCTTTTTCCAGGCGATCCTTCCGACCCCGAGGGATTGTCGATGTGCACAGGGTCTTATCCAATGGACCCCCGCTTAATGGGCAGCCGACGCATAGAAGATGCCGGCCCGGGGTTCGTGCACGAGCTCGTAACGGCCTGGATGGTGACGCCCGATGCGCCGGCGCCTTGCTCGATAGGCAATGCGCTGGATCGGGTGCAGGAAGTGCAGGATTTATTTGATAACGACTTTCAGGAGGGTTGCGGCAGCTTTGTGGGCCTTTCGAGCGACCTTGTGGTGAATGAAAACCTGCGCCTCTACCCCAACCCGGCAACCCATACCGCAACCGTGGAATTAGAAGAAGCCGCAGAAGTGCGGGTGCTGGCTATAGACGGGCGCGTCCTTTTTACGCAGCGCTACCCGGCGGGCCGGCAGGAGCTAAACCTGCAAGGCTTACCGGCTGGTGGTTATTGGGTGCAGGCGATTGGCGATAAGGCCGTCAGCGCCCGCCGATTGGTGGTGGCGCGATAAGGGTTTGGTCTTGCTGACGAAGCGCTTATCTGCCACCCACCTAAAGCCCTATTAATTTTCAATCAAGAAGTTATGAAAACGACAACTGCCTTTACCGCCCTGGCCATAGCCTTGGCGACCTTTTTCCCCATCGCCGGCATACAGGCCCAAGCCGGCGCCTTGAAGGGGCGGGTTACCGACGACCCCACGGGAGAGCCCCTGATCTTTGCTGCTGTGGTACTCTTCCAAAATGGCGTACTCAAGTATGGAATTGAAACGGATTTCGATGGCGCCTTCAGCTTTATGGCGCTGCCTGCGGGGGTATACCGAATGGAAGTTTCTTATATCGGTTATTTGCCCTGGATGAGGGAGGAGGTAGTCATAGAGGCCGGCAAAATGCATCAGATAAACCCCTCTATGAAGCAGGGCGTTACCTTAGATGCCATAACCGTGGTGGAATATAAAGTGCCCTTGATTCAGCAAGATAATATGAGCTCGGGGTCTATGCTTACCTCTGACCAGATACGTCGCCTGCCCACCCGTAACGCAAATCGCATAAGTGCGTCTACGGCCGGCGCTTCGCGCGGGCGCCGGCAACGCGGTCAGGATCAGGTGGCTGTGAGGGGCAGCCGTTCAACGGAAACGACCTACTATATAGACGGCATAAGGGTAAAGGGTTCTAACAATCGCTCGCCTGCACAATACCCAGGCGAAGACCCGGTATCGCATACTGAAGAGCCCTCGAATCGCACTACTGAAAACGATTACACATCGCCCGTCGAGGCGCCCTTTTCCACCTTCGGTATTGATGTCGATCAGGCAAGCTATACGCGCATGCGCAACGAGGTGAACCGATACAACCGGCTGCCTGGCTCCGATCAGGTGCGGCTGGAGGAGTGGGTCAACTACTTTCGATATGCTTATACCCCGCCTGCCGATCATCACCCCTTTGCGGTGCAGACCGAGCTCAGCGATTGTCCCTGGGCGGCGGGGCATTGGTTGTTGTCGGTATGCTTGCAGGGGTATGAACTGCCTTTGGCACAAGCGCCCCCGACCAACTTAGTTTTCCTCATCGACGTTAGCGGCTCCATGAGCGATGAGAACAAATTGCCTATGGTAAAGGCAACCCTACGCGACCTCGTTGTCCGGCTTCGCCCTACCGACCAGGTTAGTATAGTGGTTTATGCCGGCGCTGCCGGCTTGGTGTTGCCCCCTACGCCGGTAGCGCAGCAGGACGTCATTCTGGCGGCCTTAGATCGGCTTAGCGCAGGCGGCGGCACGGCCGGCGCCCAAGGCATCGAGCTGGCCTACGAAACTGCCCGCGCCAGCTTCCTGCCCAACGGCAACAACCGGGTTGTACTGGCCACCGATGGCGACTTTAACGTAGGCATTACCAGCGCAGCAGCCTTGGAGCGCTTCATCGCCAATAAGCGCGAACAGGGCATATTTCTGACTACCTTAGGCTTTGGCAACATTAGTAACATGGCCGACCAACGCATGGAAACCTTAGCCGACCGGGGCAATGGCGTATACGCTTACATCGACAACCATCAGGAGGCCGTACGCGTGCTGCAAGCCCAGCTCACGGGCAGCTTAGTGACCATAGCCAAAGACGTAAAGCTGCAATTGCGCTTCAACCCCAAGGCGGTGGCGGGCTATCGCTTACTGGGCTACGAAAACCGGCTTATGGCTGCTGAAGATTTTGAAGACGACGCCAAGGACGGAGGCGAGTTGGGCGCGGGTCATCAGGTGACGGCCCTGTACGAAATCATTCCCCTGGGCCAACCAACCGGCGACGAGCTCATGCAATTGGAACTGAGATACAAGCGCCCCCGGGAGCGCCAGAGCAACCTCATCCTGTATCGTTCCCCCCTTGCCCATCGCCCCTTGGCTGAGGCCAGCGATAATTTCGTCTGGGCGGCCGCCGTTGCGGAATCTGCCCTGATTGTGCGCCAATCGGCCCACAAACAGGAAGCCAACTTTGAACAAGCCCTCGCCCTTGCCGAGCGCGCAAAAGGGGCAGACCCGCATCGGGCTGAGTTTATCGAATTACTGCGAAAGCTGAGTGGATACACCTTTCCTCTTTCCGGCGCTGCGGCTGCCGAATAACGCATAGAACATGAAAAATACAACTGCACTATGGCCCGGCATAATGCTGACGGCCGTCGCCCTCCTGCATACGACTACTCAGTTGGCTGCCCAGTCTTTATCGGTATTAGACAGCCGGCGCCAGCCGTTAGCCAATGCCGCCATCGTGCTCAGCGACCCTGCCGGGGC
>CAYOTJ010000001.1:21521-29177 GCA_964406855.1 uncultured Saprospiraceae bacterium | reverse complement strand
CCTCATAATTATTATATCGCCATATCTCGGCTGGAATACGATGCTCCTCTTTTGTACCATCCACATATTCAAATTGTAGGATGATGGGCATTACGAGTCCGCCTTCATTTTTGAAATCCAATTGATAGTAGTTTTTGCCCTCCATGAGGAGTTCGCGCTCGCGGTCGGAGAGATCGCGCAGGGTGCGCTCATAATCTTGGCGGTCGAGGACAGTTACATTGAGCGGATCATAATCGGTATAAAAATCGCGGAGGTTGCGGTCGATTTCATCCTGGGTTTGAGCAATGGTTTCCTGGTTGCGGATGGCGCTGATGTTGCGGGGCGCCTGCTCTTGCTGCTGGCGGGAGATGGCATTTTCAGCTACGGGGTCTTTGGTATTGATTCGGTACCATTTCACATCCGACAGGGCTATATCGACATAGTCAGTGGTATAAAACCAGCCACGCCAGAACCAGTCGAGGTCAACGGCCGAAGCATCTTCCATGGTGCGGAAGAAGTCGGCAGGCGAGGGGTGGCGGAAGCGCCAGCGGTTGGCATAGGTTTTGAAGGCGAAGTCGAAGAGTTCGCGCCCCATTACCGTCTCGCGCAGGATATTGAGGGCAGTAGCGGGCTTACCATAAGCATTATTGCCAAACTGGAACAGCGATTCTGAGTTGGCCATAATGGGTGTAAGGGTCGATTTATCACTGAGCATATAATCGACAATTTTCTGGGCTTCGCCCCGGCCGCTGGGGTAGTCGCGTTCCCATTGCTGCTCGGAGAGGTACTGAAGGAAAGTATTCAGGCCTTCGTCCATCCAGGTCCACTGTCGTTCGTCGGAGTTAACGATCATGGGGAAGTAGTTGTGGCCTACTTCATGAATAATCACTGAAATCATCCCATACTTGGTGCGCTCACTATAGGTGCCATCTTTTTCGGGGCGGCCACCGTTAAAGCAGATCATGGGATACTCCATACCGATTCGATCGGTATGAATAGACCATGCCACCGGATAGGGGTAAGGAAAAGTGTAATGGCTGTACCACTTCAGGGTATGAGCTACAGCTTTGGTAGAATACATACCCCATAGCGGATTGCCCTCTTTAGGGTACATAGACATGGCCATAACCGTAGTGCCGTCGGTTTGTTCGACGCCCATAGCGTCCCAAATAAATTTACGGGATGATGCGAAAGCAAAGTCGCGCACATTATCGGCCTTAAAGCGCCAGGTTTTAGTGTTTTTAGCCCTTGAGCTTTCATTGGCGCGAGCCTCTGCTTCTGTTACGATCAGCACAGGTGTATTGCGTTCTTTACGGGCTTGTTCAAAGCGTGTTTGTTGTTCGCGACTAAGTACGTCCTTGGTATTTTGGAGCACCCCTGTAGCCGATACCATGTGGTCGGCAGGCACGGTGAGGTTTACTTCGTAGTTGCCAAAAGGTAGCGTAAACTCCCCGCTTCCTAAAAATTGCTTATGTTGCCAGCCTTCATTATCACAATAAACGGCCATGCGGGGAAAGAACTGGGCAATGGTATAAAGGTAGTTTTTGTCTTCTTCGAAGTATTCATATCCCGAACGCCCGCCTAATTTCATGCGATCATTGATGTTATACCACCACTTGATCTTAACTTGAGTCGACTGCTTGGGCATCAGGGCTTGGGGCAGGTCGATGCGCATCATAGTTTTTACCACGGTATAGGGCAGGTCTTTACCGGCGGCATCTTTTACATAATCAAGCTTAAAGCCGCCATCAAACCAGGGTGTAAGTTCGGCGAGCTGGCGCATGGTCATGCGGTCTTCTATTTCACCCGTCTCGGTGGTATAAGTATCCGAGTCTTTGGCTCTCATATTTTGATCAAGCTGTACCCAAAGGTAGGGTAATGGATCGGGGGAGTTATTGTAATAAGTAATGAGCTCTTCGCCATAGATGCGCTGGTTTTCGTCATCGAGGCGAATATCCATTTTATAATCTGCCTGCTGTTGCCAATACATGTGCCCGGGCGCCCCTGAGGCATTGCGATACCCATTGGGGGTGGGCAGCAGATCATACATTTGACGAAAGCGGTTTTCGTCATAACTTTCTTTTACTTGTGCCTGTGTCGCCGTTGCGCTTAGACATAGCAAAAGGAGCATACTCAGTGCTGAGCGAAAAAACGATAATGTAGTAGTAGCCATTTTACTGCATACTTTTGATTGTGTTATTGAGCTGTTTCATCCGAATGGAGGCACTAAATTAACAGGATTTTAAGTACAATGTTCCACGTGGAACATAATTGAATCGAAAAGATACTCCTAAGCAGCGAATGAAAAAAATACCTTTATCACCTCTTACAAGCGCCTTTCTAAAGGCAGTGACAATGTTCCACGTGGAACATTTTGACCTCAAAAGGCCTCCTTTTTATTTGCGTAAACGGACATACAGAGGAGGTACTAAAGCTTTTTTTATCTCAATTCAGGGGTAGGTTTCTTTCTTGGGGGCCCGCCGCATAACCCTCTTCCTCCATGAACACCACGGGCGGCGCCAGGTGTTCCGCTATTATGGGGGGGGGGAGATAGCCAGCTTATGTTTACCTAAAGCACCCTCCCCCCCATACCGCTTCACCCCTTGGCCCGGGCTTACACGCCCTAACCGGCATACTGCTCCAGCCAAGACCGAAAATCCCCGTATTGGGTAGTCATGGATACCGCCTCTTTAGGGCGGTTGGCCAGCTCGGCTAAGCGTTCGGGGACGTCTATTTCCCTACCTAATATGCGCTCTACATCATCTAAAAACTTAGCTGGGTGGGCAGTTTCAAGAATAACCCCTCGCGTATGTGGGTGCTGTTGTTGATAATCTTTCAGTGCCAGATACCCCACTGCTCCATGCGGATCCATGAGATAATGATAACGCTCATCAATTTCCCGCACGGCATCGGCTGTTTTTTGGTCGTCAAAGGCATAGCCTGATACTTGTTCGCGCATGTTTTGCCAAGTCATTTCGTTAAGGTCAGCATCGCCTTCATAAGCGCCATACATATCTACCATACGAACAAAGTTGCTTGGGTTGCCTACATCCATCGCATTCGACAAGGTAGGGTGGGAGGGCCTTGGCTGATAATTTCCCGTATGGAGGTAAGCCGGTACTACATCGTTTATATTGGTAGCGGCTATAAAGTGGCGCACTGGCAGCCCCATACGCTGGGCCAAAAGGCCGGCCGTAAGGTTGCCGAAGTTGCCACTGGGCACACAAAACACGACAGGATTTCCAGCGGGTTGTTGAACCAGCAGTTGCCGGTATGCCTCGAAATAGTAAAAGGCCTGCGGGATGAGTCGGGCAATGTTGATGGAATTGGCCGAGCTAAGCCGAATACGCCGACGGATATCCGCATCCAAAAAGGCCTGTTTTACCAATGCCTGGCAATCGTCAAAGGTACCGTTTACTTCCAGCGCCGTTACGTTATGCCCTAAGGTGGTAAGCTGTTTTTCCTGTAATAAACTCACTTTACCCGAGGGGTAAAGGATTACTACCCGAATGCCGGGTGTCTGGTAAAAACCAGAAGCAACCGCCCCGCCTGTATCGCCGGAAGTAGCCACTAAAATAACCAAGTCTTGCGACGCTCCCTGGTTGAAGTAGCTCATAAGCTGCGCCATAAAGCGCGCGCCAAAATCTTTGAATGCCAGCGAAGGTCCATGCCAAAGCTCAAGCACATACTTCTGTTCATCAAGCTGTACAATAGGCGCTGGAAAATCAATGGCCTTCTCTACTATGGCACGCAAATCGGGGCTCGGTATATAGTCGCCGATGAGGGCTTGGCAAACTTCAAATCCAATTTCCGGCAGGCTCATGCCCGGCAATTTTTGAAAAAAAGCCGCAGGCAATTGCGGAATGTCTACCGGCATAAAGAGGCCATTATCTTCGGGTAACCCTTGGAAGACGGCTTGCTGAAGATCAACTTTCAGCGATTTATTTTTGGTGCTGTATAATTGCATGTTGTATTCAGTTTTTTTAGCACTTGCGCGCGCCTTCCGGATTGACGCGCGATACAAATACATCAGCGGCAATGCCTGCCCCGGCAAATACGGCGCGCATAGCTTCGCCTGCATCCTCAGCCGCTTTTCGCCCCTGGCTTAAAGCAAAAATGCTGGGCCCTGCCCCCGAGATGCTGCACCCCAAGGCTCCAGCCGCCAGGGCAGCTGCCTTTACTTCTGCAAATTGTGGAATGAGTTTAGCTCGCTGCGGCTCAATAATGGCATCTTCCAAAGCACGCGACATGAGCGCAAAGTCGGCGCGATATAGGCTCACAATAAAAGCGCCCAAGTTGCCCGTCTGGGTAATGCACCGCTTCAGCCCGACCGTGTCTGAAAGTACGGCCCGGGCATCTTTAGTAAGTATCTCCACAGCGGGGTAAACCACCGTAGCTACTAATCCATCCGGGATGGGTAATCGATGCACATCTAAGCTTTCGTTGCTCCGAATGAGAATGATGCCGCCCAATAATGAAGGCGCTACATTATCGGCATGATATGCGCCATCGGCAATTTGTTCGCCCGCCACAGCAAAGGGTAGCAAATCAATTTTATCCAAGGGCTGGCCCAGCAGCTCGTTGACGGCGGTTACAGCAGCTGCGGCGCTGGCGGCACTGGAGCCCAACCCGCTGCCAAAGGGCATCTTCTTGTGTATTTCCATTTCGATACCTCGCTCCGACTCGCCAAGGTGTTCCAACAGTTTCAGGGCTGCATACCCCGCCGTATTTTTTTCCACCTCAAAAGGCAGTTGTTTGCCTTGGGTGCCGGTAATGGCTGTAATGCGAAGCCCTGTGCCCTCTGCTTCCCTCACGATGATCTCATCGCCGGGACTGTCTAAGGCAAAACCCAATATATCGAAACCTACAGCAACGTTGGCTACCGTGGCGGGGGCGAAAACCTTTACTTCTGCACTCATTTTTATTCAACTAATTGTTAATCAATTATTTAAGATAAATAATTGCCAATTTTGATGATTTCGGCAAAAATACCAGCCGCAGTAACCTCAGCGCCGGCGCCGGGGCCACGCACCACCAAGGGGCGGTCGCGATAGCGGTCGGTGGTAAACACAATCATATTATCGCTGCCGCTGAGGAAATAAAACGGATGCTCCATAGAAACAGCCTGCAATCCGATAGAGGCTTTGCCATCGGAAAGACTGGCTATCATGCGCAGCGCCTTTCCGGCTGCGGCGGCTTCGCGGCGCATGGTTTCAAAGTGATCATCGTGCGCGCGCAAAGCGGTGAAGAAGGCTTCCACCGACTCGGCATTGCGGCAGGCATCCGGCAGCACAGGATCGATGACTACATCGACGGCTTCGATGGGCAGACCCGTTTCACGGGCTAAGATGAGCAGCTTCCGGCGCACATCATAGCCATTGAGGTCTTCGCGGGGGTCGGGTTCGGTATAGCCCAACTCTTTAGCCTGGGTTACCACTTCGCTGAAGCGTTTGCCTTCGGTAAATGAGTTGAAGATAAAAGAAAGCGACCCCGACAATACGCCTTCAATCTGCTGGATACGGTCGCCGCTGTTGATCAGGTCGTTGAGGGTAGTGATGACGGGCAGACCGGCGCCCACGTTGGTTTCATAAAAGAAGCGCACCCCTCGCCGGGCAGCTATGGTCTTTAGCCGCTGGTACTGGAGGTAAGACGAAGAGGTGGCAATCTTATTGGGCGTAGAAATGGAGATGCTGCCGTCGAGGATATTTTCGTAATAGCCCGCCACGCGTTCGTCGGCGGTATTGTCTACAAAGATGGTATTCGACAGGTTGAGCTCTTTCATCTTCCCGATGAAGGAAGGAAGATCAGAAGGGGATCCTTCTTCAGCGAGGGTTTCTTTCCAGCGGCTGAGGTTGATGCCTTCCGGCTTGAGTAGCATTTGGCGACTGTTGGCTAAGCCCACTACTTTTATTTCCAATTCCTGCTTTTGCTTGAGGAAGGCCGCCTGTTGGGCAATTTGCCGGAGCAGGGTTCCGCCAATGAGGCCGGCGCCTACCATAAATACATTGAGCTCGACGGTATCCGAAAGGAAGAAAGCATCGTGTAGGGCATTGAGGGCTTTTGACTCGTCGGCGCGCGGAATGGCCACCGATATATTGAGCTCCGACGACCCCTGGGCGATGGCCACGGCATTGATGCCGTTTTTGCCCAAGGCCTGAAAGAGCCGACCGGCAATGCCGGGGCGGTAGCGCATATTCTCGCCAATGATGGCTACCACGGCCAAGTCTTCCTCTATCTTGACGGGATCGATGATGCGCTGATCCATTTCGTACTTAAATTCCTCTTCAACCTTGCGCTTGGCGCGGGCGGCCATGCCGGGCTGAATGGCAAAGCTGATGGCCTGCTCGCTGGAGCCTTGGGTGATGAGGATGACGTTGATACCTGCCTGGGCCAGGGAGCTGAACAATCGGGCCGCCGTGCCGGGAACGCCAAACATGCCGCTGCCCGAGAGGGTAAGCAGCGCCACGTGCCCGATAGAGCTGATGCCTTTGACGGCATGCCCTTGGGGGTCGGTTTGATCAGAGATATAGGTACCCGGAAAGTCGGGGTTGAATGTATTTTTAATCACCAGCGGGATACGCAGATGCAAGGCCGGCTGTAGGGTAGGCGGGTAGATGACCTTAGCGCCAAAGTGCGACATCTCCATGGCCTCGGCGTAGGTCATGGTGGGGATGGTAAATGCCTTTTTGACGCGGCGGGGGTCGGCGGTGAGTACGCCGTCGACATCAGTCCAAATTTCGATGACCGAAGCGCGCAGGCCTGCGGCAATGATGGCGGCGGTATAATCGGAGCCGCCCCGGCCCAAGGTAGTGGTAAGGCCCCCTTTGGCCGAAGCGATAAAGCCTGTAACCACCTGCACCTCGGGATGCTCGGCGTAATATTGCCGGATGTTTTCGTAGGTTTGATCGAAGTCTACTTTAGCGGAACCAAAGTGCCTATCGGTTTTAATGACCTTGCGCGCATCGAGATAACTGGCATTGATACCGGCTTGCCGCATAGTGTGCGCAATGATAAAAGCCGAGGTTCGCTCGCCGAAGCTGAGCACATAATCGAGGGTTCGGGCTGAGGCCTCGCGCACGAGGTACACCCCGTAGAGCAAATTGCGGAGTACTTCGCTGTTGCGTTCGAGCTCGGGCAGTACCTGCTGAAGGTGGGCGCCTTCGAGCAGTTCGCGGGCTGCGGATAGATGGCGATCGCTGAATACTTCGAAGAGATTGAGGTAAGACTCATCGCCCTGAGCAGCCAGGCTGCTCATCTCAATGAGCGAGTCGGTGACGCCGCCAAAGGCAGAAAAGACCACCGTAAAATGATCGCCTTTGGCGTAATACTTTTTGAGGATGTCTACTACGCCGCGGATGCGCTCGGGTTTGGCCACCGACGATCCGCCGAATTTCAGTACCTTCATGTTCAAAGGATATGTTTAGCAAATGAGCACACGATGCTACAGCTTAACAGACTTGTTTAGCGGGTTACTGAACAAGTCTGATGATTTGGCGCTATTGTGGTTGAGGGCGGTTATGCCGCAGGCAGGTTTGTGCAAAGAAACATAGCTAAAATAAATCTACAGACAAACCCTGTCAGCGCAAACTATATACATAAGTGGTGCAAAAGTATTTATTTTTTGCGGGTTTGCGCACATTCCCCGGAGCAGGCCCTATCTTTAAAGCGCTATTTTAT
>CAYOTJ010000001.1:1828-21421 GCA_964406855.1 uncultured Saprospiraceae bacterium | reverse complement strand
GTTGATCAATGGATCAATACCATTGGTATCCGGTACTATAATGAGCTCACCAACACGGCCATCTTGATGGAAGAGGTAGGCGAGGTGGCCCGACTGATGGCCCGTCTGTATGGCGAGCAGTCGTTTAAAACGCCGGAGCTGGCCGAAACTGCTCAGCAAGATTTAGCCGATGAAATGGCAGATGTACTTTTTGTGCTCATTTGCTTAGCCAACCAAACCGGAATTGACCTGACAGAGGCCTTGCGCAAAAACCTCGATAAAAAAACCAAACGCGATGCCGCCCGGCATGCTGGAAATGAAAAACTAAAAGACCGTTCTCCAAGCTGAGATTTATAAATCTCGGTTTGGAGAACGGTATTGACCGGCTGGTCTGGTTTTATTCAGGAGGGGCATACGCCTTTAGGATATTGCCCGGCTAAGGGATAGAAGCGGTATACCCGACCCCAAGGGAGGGTATAAGAGCGGATAGCCCGACCCCCGCGCCGCCCAAACCGACCTCATTTGCTTAGGTACACTGCCCAAGGGCGGCGCGGGGGGTAGCCCCAAAAGAAAAAGCGCCACGTAAAACATGGCGCTTCTTCTGGGGGATCAGCTTGTCTTTTATCAGAACTGATCGTAGATATTGCGTACCTCCGGATTGGTTTCTGCGGCCTTGATCTGGGTGAATAGTTCACTGAGGATTTTGGCTCTTTTGCGCAGCAGATCGGCTTTATCGAGATCGGGTTCTGAGAGTGCCTGATCGGTGCAGGCGGCCTGGAGTTCGACGATGGCTTTGGAAGCCGAAAGGCGGCGCCAGGGGGAATTGCTCATATTGAGGGCCATCTTGCTAAGGCGATCAGCGCCCTCTGCCATTTGGGCGTCGGTGGCGGAAGCCAGCAACTTCTGATAGTCGGTGTAGAGGGTGAGTGCATTAAAGCCATCAACCTTTTCGAGGCGTTGTTCGAAGAAGGGCAGGTAAGCCAAGTCGGCGCTGGCGGCATAGATGCTACCGATGGCGGTGGCGATGTCTTCGCTCTCTTCGTTTTCCAATTTTTTGGCAGCGCTGGCGCCGGCAGCGGGGTCGAGTTCGGCTACGGCTTGCAGGGCGGCCGAGATGACGTTGTATGGGCGCGCCGTGGAGATGGCGTCGACGGCGATGGCTACGGCTTGGTCGTCTTGCCATTCGGCCAATTTTGCTATGGCCTCGGAGCGCACCTCGGAGTGTTTATCCTGGCGGGCCATCTCGCGCACGACGGGCAGCGCTTCTTCCTTCATTTCTTCGGTGAGGGAAGAGAGGGCCGCCGAACGGATGGCATGGAAGGGATCTTTGAGGCCTGCAAGGATGATGCGATCAACGCCTGTAGTTTCTTCGGCATCGAGCAGGGAGATGGCTTCGATGCGGTCGAAGAGGAGGGGGGCGTTGTAGAACTGATACATGAGCTGGCCGGGCGTTTTGTCGTCTTTGCGCTCGGCGAGCAGGGTGCGATTGGCGTCGAAGATTACGAGGCGAGGCTCGGTAGCGGCGGGCAGGCGAATTTCCTGAGTGCGCTTAGTGATGAGCACGTTGTGGCGCACGGGCTTGGTGTCGGCGAGATAGACGTCGATGGCGATGGGCAGTTGGAAAATGGCCGGGGCATTGTCGGGGTCTTGCGACTGAGCGACAGTAACGATGGCCTCGCGGGTGGCGCTGTCGTAGCCATAGCTGATATCGACTTTGGGGTGGCCTTTTTCCATGAACCACTGGTTGAAGAACCAATGGAGGTCCTCGCCGGTAACGTCTTCAAAGGCCATGCGGAGTTCGTCGATTTCGACGGCGGTATACTGGTGGCGTTTGAGGTAGAGGTTGAGTGCGGCAAAGAAGGCTTCGTCGCCGACGTAGTGGCGGAGCATGTGCAGCACGGCGCCGCCTTTGTTGTAGCTGTGGGCGTCGAACATGTCTTCTTTATCGCCGTACTGATAGTCGATGAGGGGGTGGGCATTGGTACGAGCCTGGCCGAAGTAGCCGGCCCACTCCTCAAAGAGGTGGTAGTCGGCAGCATCGCGGCCATACTTGTGTTCAAGCCAGAGGTATTCGCTGTAATTGGCGAAGCCTTCATTGAGGGTGAGGTTTGACCAGCTTTCGCAGGTGACGAGATCGCCAAACCAATGGTGCATCATTTCGTGGGCGACGATTTTTTCGTTGGTGAGTTCGTCGATGAGTTCGCGTTCGCGGCGCTGCATAAATTCGCCGAAGATGACAGCGGTAGTATTTTCCATGGCCCCGGACACATAGTCGCGCACGACGATCTGGCTATATTTAGCCCAAGGGTACTCATAGTTGAACTTCTCGGAGAAAAAGGTGAGCATTTCGGGGGTATAGGGGAAGATGGCGCGGGCATCTTTTTCGTATTTGGGTTCCACGTAGTATTCCACGGGGCGCCCTTTCCAGGTATCGCGTACAACAGCGAACTCGCCTACGGCCAGCATGAACAGGTAGGGGGCATGGGGTAGGTCGTGCTTCCAGTAGTCGGTGCGGGTACCATCGGGGTTGGTTGTAGACGAAACTAAGGCGCCATTGGAGAGGGTGACGAGGTTTTTTTCAACGGTAACTCTGAGTTCCTGGGTGCAGCGCTCGTTGGGTTTGTCGATGGTGGGGAACCAGCGGGAGTTGTTTTCGGTTTCGCCCTGGGTCCATATCTGACGGGGTTTATCGCCTTCCTCACCTCTGGGGTTGATGAAGAAGAGGCCTTTGTCGGAGGTGATGGCCGCGCTGCCGCCCTCGGCGCTGGGGGTGGCTACATAGTCGAAAAATAAGGTATACTCTTCATTTCGGTTGAAGGTACGCCCCAGTTGGATGGTGATTTGCTGTCCATTGTAGGTATAGGCAAGGGTATCGGTCTTACCGGCGAAGCTCACTTTTTTGAACGTAAATCCTTTGGCATCAATGGTAGCTGTGCTGGTGGGATAGAAGTAGGGTTTGAGCCGGAGGGTAGCCTTGCCAATGACTTGTTCTTTCTCCCAGTTGAAGCGCACATCGAGTTGGGTGTGCAGTAGGTCGTTGACCTGTTTCGCGCTGGCATTATAATAAGGTATTTCCTCGGGGATTTCCGTTTGCTCCGGCTCGCCGGTCGCCCAGGCGTTGTCTTGGTTGAGGTCGGGGGTAACAAACAGCGTATCGAGGTCTTGGAACTCCATAGCGGGCTCCGGTGACTGCCGGTCGAGGGCGGCTTGTTTGGGGGCGCCACATGCCGTAATGAGCAGCACGGGCAAGAGCAAATACAGTAATCGCTTCATAAATAAATTTGGTTTACAGGGAGTTAGCTATACTTTTTGAGCGACGCTCACCTGTTCTAAAAAAGCTTCGAGATATTGATTGAACAATGCAGGATGTTCCATCATAGGGGCATGGCCGCACTCATCGACAAAGATGAGCCGGGAATGCGGGATAAGCTCATGGAATTTTTCCCCTACGAAGGCGGGCGTCACCTTGTCTTCGCGGCCCCAAATGAGCAGCACGGGCGCTTTGATCTCGTGGAGCGAATCGGCAAGATTATGTCTTACGGCCGATTTTGCTGTGGCGATGATGCGAATGGCCTTACCTGTATCGTTTACGGTATCGTATACCTCATTGATGAGGTCTTCCGTAGCTACCTCCGGACGATAGAACGTATCCTGTGTCTTTTTGCGTATAAACTCGCGATCGCCGCGTTTGGGAAAAGACGTGCCCATTGCACTTTCAAATAGCCCGGAGCTGCCGGTAAGGATAACGGAGCTAATTCTTTCGGGATGAGCCAAGGCGAAAAGTAAAGAGACATGCCCACCGAGGGAGTTGCCCAAAACGTGTACTTTTTCATATCCTTTGTAGGCAACAAAATCGGCAACGTGATCTACCAAGCCTGCCACAGAGACCTTCCTGAGCGGAAGCTCAAAGATGGGCAACATAGGTACTACAACATTGTAGGTTTTGGAGAAATGGTTGATAATGCCGTCGAAATTGCTCAATGCACCGAATAGTCCATGTAGGAGCAGGAGTGTTTCGCTGCCGCCATTGGTTTCGATGTACCTGAAATTGCCTTCTTCGATAATGTGGTAAGCCATCCTAATAAAAAGTTAGCATACGGAAAATTCCAAAACACAAAAATAGAATTTTTGCGGCATATCGTTAAACTTGGAGCAATTCCGCTAAAACTTTGCGTAAATAGATGAACAAAGCAAGCAAAAACTTTGCGATATTGAAAATTATGCCTTGTTTTGCAATGAATTGTTTGCATAGGTCGTTTTTTATGCGATCAAGCATCATCCATTGGCCAACTAACGTTTTATTAATCAAATCAAAAGAACATGCGTTTCATACTTTTCGCACTAATGTTCACCCTGGCAGCGGGTTCTTTAACCTCCTGCGTTTCCAAGAAGAAGTTCGACGAGCTGGCTGCCGCTAAAGCAGCAACGGATCAGGCCCTGGCTGAAACCCAAACTCAGCTGAAGAACCTGCAATCGGAAAAAGACGCGCTGGCAGCTGAGTATGCCAGCGAGAAGGCTCGTATGAACACGGAGCTGGGCAACCTGCGCACCGACCTGAACAACACCAAGTCGCAGATGACGCAAATGAACGAGAAGCTCAACATGACGGAAGCCGAGCTCAACAAGCTGAAGGCTGAAATCAATGGCTTGTTCTCTTCTTATCAGGCTGCCGGCTTAGCTATGGAAAGCCGCGATGGCCGTCTGTACTTAGTAACGGACAGCCCCGTAACCTATTCTTCAGGTTCTTCTCGCCTCGACCGCGCCGAGCGCAACGCCATCGACGCATTAGCTGCCAAGCTGAAGACCAACCCCAACATCCGCATCGTTGTTGAAGGCCACACCGATAACAAGCAGTTTGCTTCTGGTTCGGGCACCGACAACTGGGACCTCAGCTATGCTCGCGCTAAGGCTGTTGCTTCTCGCCTGATTCGTCAGGGCGTTAACCCTGCGCAGGTTGCTGTTGCCGGCTATGGCGAATACCGCCCCGCTACGGACAACAACACCAGCGAAGGTCGCGCACGCAACCGTCGTTCGGTAGTAGCTCCGAACCCGGATCTGGGCAGCCTGAAAGGCAACTAATTCAGGAATAGTTACCTACTGATACCAAAGGCAAAGCCGGGTAAGCGTTATAGCTGCCCGGCTTTTGTCATTCGGGGCTTGTGTTATCGCTTAATACTGCAATATGTTTAGTACCTCATTATTTCAGGGTCAAGCGGCCTTAGTTACGGGCGGCGCAACGGGTATTGGCTTTTCCATAGCCGAGCAACTGCTCCGGCATGGCGCAACGGTTTTTATAGCTTCCCGCAAACAGGAAAAACTCGACTCAGCCCTGCAAAGGTTACAGCCGCTGGGCGACTGCCACAGCGTTGTATGCGACATTCGGGAGCCTGAGCAAGTACAGGCATTGGCAGAAGAGATCAACAACCGCACAGGCCGGCTTGATTTGCTGGTGAATAACGCAGGCGGGCAATTCCCAAGTTTAGCCGAAGACCTTTCGATAAAAGGCTGGAATGCGGTAATCAACAACAACCTAAACGGTACCTGGTACGTCACGCAAACGATGTTCCAGCACTTCTTCCGGCAACAGCAATCGGGGGCTATCATCAATATTATCGTCAATATCTATCGCGGTTTTCCGGGCATGGCGCATACGGGCGCCGCCAGGGCCGGCGTAGATAATCTCACAAAATCGCTGGCTGTAGAGTGGAGTAAATACAACATTAGAATCAATGCCATTGCACCAGGCATCATCCAGTCGAGCGGATTAGAGAACTACCCGCCCGAGCTACTGCAAGGTATAGCCGATACCATTCCGATGAAACGTTTAGGCCAAACAGAAGAAGTGGCCTGGCTGGCGCTTTTTTTAGCCAGCCCTATGGCAGCCTACATTACGGGCGAGACCATCTACATTGATGGAGGGCAACGACTATGGGGGCAAATTTTTCAGTTGTAATGCCATAATTATCCTTATGTTAGCCGTCGACTAAGCGAAAGCAGGAAACGATGAGCAACAACACTACTCCTTTCAAGAGTATGCTATCTCATTTCTACGAATGGGAGCAGCAACAGCCTCTGCGGGTTTTTATGCGACAGCCCCGGGGCAGGCAATGGCAAGACATCAGTTGGGCCGAAGCCGGCCGACAAGCTCGAACATTGGTTACGGCACTCAGCCACATGGGGCTAAAAGCCGGCGATCACGTGGGCCTGATCTCCAAGAATTGTTATCATTGGATCATTGCTGATTTAGCCCTGATGATGGGCGGTTACGTCTCTGTGCCATATTATCCCAACCTCACCGGAAGGCAGTTGCGGGAGGTAATTGATGCCAGCGATATAAAGGCCCTTTTTGTGGGCAAGTTAGATACCTGGCCAGATCAGCGAAAAGAGCTTTCCCCCGATTTGCCCATCATTTCATTCCCACACTATCCCGGCAACAGCTTAGTAGAAGATGGAGTGGCCTGGGAAGATATGATGGCCGCGCATGAGCCCATGACCGGCTTCCCTGAGCCTAAGCCAGAACAAACCTGGACCATCCTTTTCACCAGCGGCACTACGGGCGAGCCCAAGGGCGTGGTGTTAGACTTCAATGCCCCGGCCGCCCTCATGGACAATGAAAAGCGATATGGGCAGGTGGGTATTTTTAATCTCTCGGAGCATCGCTTTTTCAGCTACCTGCCCCTCAACCACATTGCCGAGCGCATAATCATAGAAGCGGCAGCTATGCTCACAGGAGGAACCATCTCCTTTGCGGAGAACTTAGATACCTTCGCCCGCAACCTCAGTGATACGCAGCCCACCCTGTTTATGGCCGTGCCCCGGATCTGGTCGAAATTTCAGTTGGCCATTCTAGACCGAATCCCCTCTAAGCGGCTTTCGCGCCTGCTTAAGTTCCCGATAGTAGGGCCATTGCTGCGCAATAAGATACGCAAGGGACTGGGGCTGCATCGGGCTGACCTCCTGTTCACTGGCGCGGCGCCTACCCCTGATCCCTTAAAAGATTGGTTTCGGCAGTTTGGTTTTGTGCTGAGGGAAGTATATGGCATGACAGAAAACTGCGGCGGCTGCACCGTCATGCCCGGAGAGGCGGTGTTGGCGGGGTCGGTAGGCAAACCGCTGGCCGGCGTAGACCTCCGCATAGACGGCCCCGAAGGAGAAGTGCTCATTCGCTGCCCCTGGCTGATGAAAGGCTATTACAACGATCCCGAAAAAACAGCTCAGGTGTTGCGCAATGGTTGGCTGCACACCGGCGACCAGGGTGAGCTCACCGCCGATGGCTATCTGCGCATTACAGGCAGGGTGTCGGATGCGTTTAAATCGGCAAAGGGCAAGTTCATTGTACCCGCTCCCATAGAATGGGGCTTCGCTGAAAATGAATATATTGAGCAGGTTTGCGTAGTGGGTTTGGCCCTGCCGCAGCCCATTGCCTTGGCTGTGCTATCGGAGCGAGGACGCAAAACCATAAAAGATGAAGTAGAGCACAGCCTACAAAGAACACTGGCAGAAATCAATGCGGGGCTCGCGGCCTTCGAGCAACTTGCCGGTATTGTAATTGTACAAGGCGGCTGGACGGTTGAAAACGGCATTTTAACCCCCACCATGAAAATCAGGCGAGGTATATTGAACGAAAAATACCGCGAGAAGTTACCTTTATGGAGCGAAACCGGCCAACGCATCATCTGGGAGGAATAACGCCCCCGCGGTAAATACTTTCCTTCTGCAAACCAGTAGCCAAACATCATGTCGCACAGCAATACTGCCTCGGCTTCTGCCGACCTGAGCGCGCAAATGCGCCACATCTTTGAACTACAACAGGAACATGCTCCGGTTGTAGCCCGGTCTAGCTGCAAAGAGCGTCGCGAAAAACTGCTGCGTATGCAGCGCTACCTGCTCAATGCCACGCATCGCCAGGAACTCGTAGATGCGCTAAAGAAGGACTTTCATAAGCATGAGGTAGAAACAGCCATATCCGAGTCGGGCGTTTCCATTCAGCAAATCCGGCACATACGCCGCTACCTGAAGCATTGGATGGCCCCTAAATATGTGCCCGCCCCCCTACAATTAGCCGGTTGTACGAGCTATGTCCAATGCGAGCCCAAGGGGGTGTGCCTCATCATTGCCCCCTGGAATTACCCGGCCCTCCTTACCATTACGCCCTTAGCTTACGCCATTGCTGCCGGTAATACAGCTGTGGTAAAGCCCTCCGAGTTTACGCCGCATACCTCGGCCTTCCTGGTCAAAATGGTCAGCTCTCTCTTCCCGCCGGAGGAAGTGGCCGTATGCGAAGGCGATGCCGCCGTAGCCGCAGCGCTGCTCGAACAGCCCTTCAACCACATCTTCTTTACCGGTAGCCCGCAGGTAGGGAAAATTGTAATGCAGGCCGCCAGTAAGCACTTAGCCAGCGTAACGCTGGAATTGGGCGGAAAATCGCCCAGCGTCATCGACGCAACCGCCTCCATCAAAGATGCCGCCCTAAAAACAGCCTGGGCCAAATGCCTCAATGCCGGCCAAACCTGTATAGCCCCCGACTATCTGCTGGTGCACGAATCTAAGGCAGAGGCCTTTGAAGCGGCCTTCCGCCAAACCATAGCCCAATTTTACCAGCCCGACGGGCAGCCCGTAGAGGCTTCCGATAGCCTGGCGCGTATCGTCTCCGACCGGCATCACGCCCGATTAGTTGGGCTGCTCGAAGACGCCCTAAGCCAAGGAGCCCGCGTAGCCGTAGGCGGCCAGTACCGGGCCGAAACCCGCTTCATGGCGCCTACCCTGCTCACAGGCATTACCGCCGACATGAAAATTATGCAAGAGGAAATTTTCGGCCCCATCCTGCCCATGATCACCTACCGGGATGAACGCGAAATATATGCCCTCATCAGCCGTCTTCCCAAGCCCCTCACTTCCTACGTGCACAGCCGCAACAGGGCTTTCATTGATCGCTTTTTACAAAAAACCACTGCCGGAGGCGCTGTGATCAACGACTATCTGCTGGGGTTTGGCAATCCTTACCTCCCCTTTGGCGGCGTCAACAACAGCGGTATTGGCAAATCTCTGGGCTATCGGGGCTTTACCGAGTTTTCCAATGAAAAAGGCGTCATCCGCCGATGGCTCGGCAACTTTTACTTTATGTTCCCTCCCTACAATGCCTTTAAAGCCAAGCTGGCGCATTTCCTGCTCAGCCGCCTTTGACCATTGGGGCATCGTCTCGCCTGAAGAGGGAAACACCATCCATCTGTGTCATCCAACCACTTTAATCAATATCAACCAACCATGAGCGTAGCCAGCATTCTGAGCGCCATTTCGGCTAAAGCCGTAAACGTAAAGCCCATTGGGGCCAGCCTTAAATTTGATCTCGACGGCGAGTTCATCCACATAGACGGCACAGGCGATGAAAACATCGTAAGCACAGATGACAAAGATGCCGATTGCGTAGTGAGCATCAGCCCGGCTAATCTTCAGTCCCTGATGACGGGCGACCTCAACCCCACTATGGCCTTCATGACCGGCAAGGTAAAGGTCAAGGGCGATCTGGGCGTAGCCATGCGCATGCAGTCGTTTCTGTAAAATTTGCGCCGCATACGGCCTCTGTTTACGCCTGCAAGCGCCTGCCCGATTAGGCAGGCGCTTGTCTCCTACCTGCGCCCGGGAGGCAACTGATAAATAACCCCCAACATCACGCTCAGCATGGCCAAAGCCCCTGCCTGGTGTAGTACGCCCAAGCCTACCGGAATGATCCCTACACTGGATACAACCGTAGCAATTCCAAGCAAAACCTGAGTTATTAACATTGTTATCAACACATTGAGGCTGTGCTTAAAGAGCCCGTTCGAGCTTGCTTTTCGATACCTGAAAAAATAGTATAAAACCAAGATAGTCAATAGATAAGCTACCGACCTGTGTACAAGCTGTATGAATGCGGCAAGAAAAGGCGTAGCGTCGTATTGCACAAAGTTATCCACATTCCACATGTTGATATCAAGCAATAACCCAGGTATCCATTCGCCGTTCATATCGGGCCAAGACGGGTAAGCCAGCGCCGCTTTTGCCCCCGACATAATTCCCCCCAGCACAATCTGCACTGCCAGCAACGCCATAATGCCCAAAGCCCATTGGCGGGCAGCCGGAGGCAGGCCGGTTGGCGCCGGCGTCGGCAACCATACCTTGTACAGCGTCCAAAGCAGATAAGCATACAAAATACACGCCAGCGAAAGGTGCATCGTCAGTTTATAGGCATTCACCCAGGGGCGGTCTACCAGCCCACTGGCCACCATTATCCACCCAAAAGAAGCCACTACTGCCGCCAGCAGTACCGTAATACCCAGCCGCTTCATCAACGGCCCGTCTAACCAACCCTTGCGCCAGAAAAAGATAAAGGGAATGAGAAAAACAAAACCCATAAGCCTGGCCCAAAGCCGGTGAAAATATTCCCAGAAATAGATAAACTTGAAATCAGACATAGACATCCCCTCGTTTATTTTCTGGTACTGCGGCGTAGCCTCATACGCCTGGAAGGCCTCTTCCCACTGGACTTCATTGAGGGGCGGCAAAGTGCCCGTCACGATCTCCCACTTGGTTATTGACAGGCCTGAACCCGTCAGCCGGGTAATCCCACCTATAACCACCTGCCCGATGATCATCACTACGCCCGCCAGTATCCACCACTTCACAGGCGCCCGGTAGCCTTTTTGCGGCGCGGGCGCATCCTTTAGTTGTTCTTCAATGTGTGCCATTTTCGATTGGTCTTTTCGCTTCTATGATGTTATTAATGGAAAGAATAAAAAATTTTTTTTCCATCCCATCCATCATAAGGAGTGTTAGTATGTTCAAAAAACCCAGGGTTAATTTTATGTAAACCCATTGTTAAGATTTGTACAGGAGTTTTCCACAGCTTTTCCACGTACAAATTTGAGGATTTATTTGGCTTTGCAAACTTATCCACAGCGTTGTTTAATACAACGGTTGGGTAAAAAAAATGCTCGCCCTCTTGTTGATTATGACAAAAAGGTGTCAATAACCTCCGGCTTCTCCACGGGTTCTGGCTCTGTTGAAATGTTAGTTTAGCTCAATCGCCTCTACCTTGGGGATAAGCGTGGATAACACAGGCATTTTTCCCCAGTTCCCCACATTTTGATTGTGGAAACCCGGCTAAAACACAGTGCTGATTTACAATGAGTTAACATGAAGTTTCAAATGGCGTGTGGATAACCCCATAAGCGGGTTTATTTTTTGGGGCCCCGCCGCTTGGCATTCACCTCCGGAGGGCATTTTGCGCGGCGCCGGGTGTTTCGCTCTTATACCCCGCCCCCATCGGTCGGGTAAGCCTCCCTTGGGGGTGGGGTATACCGCTGCACCCCCTGGGCCGAACCCTAAGTAGCTGCCAGCTGATTTGAAAACCATTGATGTCGTTTTGCCTTTTCCCGCCTACAAGGGCATATCGCCGTATCACAGACAATTTCCTTACTTTGCAGCGTTATTAAAAGCATAGGCTGCCCCGCATTTCAAGGCAGATAAAGCGGTTGTTTACCTGGCGGATTCGCATTATGGACATCTATTTGAAAAAATCGAGGTGGAAACTATACCTGGCTCTGCTGGGCTTGGCCATCGTAGTTATTTCTATGCTGTATACCAGCAACTTAGCCCGGCGATTGGCCGTTGTAGAGCAGAACAACGCCCGCTTCTGGGTTATGGCCCAACAGGACATCAACGACATGGACGATGAAATGTCGCTTTATTGCGACATGACCCTCCAGCAGGAAATACTCACATCTAACAGTACCATTCCCGTGCTTATCGTCAATGAGCAAGGCGGCATCGATGATGCCGTAAACTGGGGCGGCGGCTTAGATACTAACTTCATCTATCTTCAGGGCCAGCTCGAAAAGCTGCGCAACGAAGGCATCGAACCCATACAAAGCTTTGGGGTTCAGCTGTACTTTGGAGAGTCGCGGATACTTAGGCAGTTGCGCTTTTTTCCCGTAATACAGTTTATGCTGTTTGGGGCCTTTATCCTGTTTGGCTACATTGGGTTCAATGCGGCCCGCCGCGCCGAGCAAAATCGCGTATGGGTAGGCTTGGCCAAAGAAACAGCTCACCAGTTAGGTACGCCCATCACGGCCATCGTCGGCTGGATCGAACACCTCAAGATGGCGCGCGAGGGAGATGAAGAAGTAAACGATATACTCGAAGAACTCAACAACGATGTAAATCGCCTGGAACTCATCGCTGACCGATTTTCCAAGATTGGCTCCATGCCCGAACTCCGGGAAGTAAATCTGTATACCGAACTCGATGCCTGTCGGGAGTACATGGAAAAACGGGCGCCCCGCAAGGTCTCTTTCCATTTTCCTGCCGCCGATGAGGGCGAAGTGCGCGTGGCCGTCAATCCGCCATTGTTTGCCTGGGTTATCGAAAACCTTCTCCGCAATGCCTTAGACGCTATGGAAGGTAAAGGCGAAATTTCAGCCCGCATTTACGAAGACGGCCGCTACGTATGCGTCGACATTTCCGATACAGGCAAAGGAATTCCTTCAGGTAAGTTTAAAACGGTATTCCAACCCGGTTATACCACCAAAAAACGCGGCTGGGGTCTGGGCCTGAGCTTGGCCAAACGAATCGTGGAACAATACCACCGGGGGCGGATTTTCGTCAAGCATTCAGAAGAAAATAAAGGAACTACCTTTACCATCTCCCTGCCCAAGACGTAGCCTACTGGTTTATTTCCTCTACCTTATATACAAAGTAAGGCGTATCGCCCTGCCATGCAAACACCCTGTAGCGCTGGCGGTAGTGTAGCTTTACCTGTTTGCCTTCCATACGCGACAGTTCTTCGAATACAGACCGCTTAGCCGTCGAAAAGTCCCAGGTATTGCCAATAACGCCGCCCTGTGGCGTGCTTTGCAGGCCGCCTAAGTTGAGCTGGCCTTCAAACGTTTTGAAGACGACGCCTTTGTAGGAAACCTTCACCAATTGACCTGCACGGGTACCCTCGCTGTACGTCCAGCCGCATACCCAAATGTAGCCGCCCAAGCCCGCAAGGGCAACCAGCGACAAGATGAGGCCCATTTTTTTAGCCTTTTTCCAGAGGGTCTGCGCCCCTTCTTTAACTACTTGCTTGAACTCGCTCATGATGTAGGTGGATTTTCATGTATGCTCAACGAGCTATTTTTCTTTTACAAACGACCAGGCGAGCGCACTTAGCGCTAAACAGCCCGCCGCAATCAAAAATACCAGCGATTTATCAGCGGCAGCACCTAAATATTGGCCTACGCCCAAGCTGGCCACCAACTGAGGCAGTACTACTGAGAGGTTGAATAAACCCATATACAGCCCCATCTTCGACTGGTCGACCTGCTGCGACATGATGGCAAAAGGCAAACTAACCGTGGCCGACCAACCTACGCCCAGTATGGCCATACATAGATAGATATAGAGCTCCGTGCCGCCGCCCAACCACAGCAATCCATAGCCGGCAGCCATACTGGCAATGCACAAGAGATGAGTACGCACCCGGCCCAACCGGCGCGTCATAGGCTCCAGGACGAAAGCAGGCAGTACTGCCGCTATGGCATTCAGAATCAGGAATGACCATGAGACGACCTGGCCCATGCGCTCGTCACTCAACGTCGGCATCCGGTATTGGACGTAAGAAAACATGTAAATGAACATCGACTGTATGCCGATCCAGGTGAAAGAGTGAGCTGCCAATACTTTCTGAAAACCAATACGGCCGGCTTCTTCTTTGCTCTTACCGGCTTCTTTTTGCAGTAAGGTTTGTGCGATTGTAATGGCCGTAATGGCAGCTGAAAAGGCAATCATAAAAGTAGATATGGCCGATAGGTCGGTAAGCCGGGCAGCAATGCCATAAATGGCGTAAACTAAAAACCCCCAAAGTGGCCGGATGTCGAGCAGAGCTTGCTTCAGGTTGAGGGTAGTAGCTACCTGTTCTGTTTCAGATCGGGGCTCCTCAATAAAAAAAGGCGGCACTACCGACAGCAAAAGAGCAATAACGGCTCCGATGTAGATGAGATCGATATTCCCGAAAAGCACACTGATGAAGTAGGCCAATACGCCAAGCGTGCCCGATATGGTTTGCATCCAGGTATAGCCCTTGGTGCGGGCGTCGCCCTCGGGGGTTACATCGGCGATGATGGATCTGGTAGGATTAAAGCCCACATTGATCGATATATCCAAACTAAGGGCTACGGCAATGGCAATACCCAATACACCATCGAGGCCCATTGCCTCAGAGATGATGCCTAAGTTGGGCAAAGCCAGCATACTCACTGCCGCCAGCACACCGCCAATGAGAATGAATGGCCGCCGTCGCCCGCCCCAGAACCAGACATTATCGCTAACCACGCCAAAGACCACTTGCCCGAGTATCCCCGCAATAGGGCCTGCGGCCCATACTAAGCCAATTTCGTCGATCTTAAGCCCATATTGTGTGCTGAGGATCCAGCTCAGGGCGGCTATTTGCACCGAAAGAGCAAAGCCCATAGCCGTAGAAGGCAAACTCAGGACGACGTAAAATGCATTGGACAGGCGTTGCTGTATGGCTAGCATGGCGTAAAGTTTTTCTCCTCAAAAGCGTTTTCCCATGGGCCTTGCACAGTGTGGTTGCAAAGCCGGGTTAAATGTAAGGATTTTTTAGAGCGGCCTGCTACCCGCATGATCCAATCTTTTTGCCAATTGTCCGGACTTGCGTACTTTCACGCCTCAATCATCCCTTTTTAATTATGCGATACGCCTTAACTTTATGGTGCTGGGCGCTGGCAGTTGTATATGGCAGCCTTGGCGCTCAGGCATCAGGCGAACTTACAGAAGAGCAGCGCGCCAAGCTTGACGGGCTCGTGGCCGAATCAGCGGTATTCGGGCTTGGGTTCACCGGTTTTGCGCTTTACGACCCTACTGCACGGGTATATTTGTATACCCACCAGGCTGATCAATACTTCACACCGGCCTCCAATGTAAAAATACTCACCCTTCTCACCAGTATCAGTTTGTTGGGCGAGGGGCTGCCATTGGTTTTTTACCGTTCAGAGCGCGATACCCTGTGGTGTTGGGGTACCGGTAATCCAATGCTGTTTCACCCTGAGCTCGGGAGTATCGACTCCCTGGGGCGGTGGCTGAGTGCGCGCCCTGAGCGTGTGATTGCGCTTACAGAAGATCACTGGCATACGCCCCGGTTTGGCGAGGGCTGGAGTTGGGATGATTACAATACTTCTTACCAATGCGATCGGGCCGCCTTACCGGTTTTTGGCAACCGGGTGCGCTGGCGCAAAAGTGGTCGTACCAGTACGCTTGAGAGCCTGCCTCCTTACTTCAACCAACAGTTGGTATACCGAGACGAACCTTACGAAAATACGCCCCTGCTGGATCGGGCAGAAGGTCAGAATATCTTCTATTTTGGCCGAAAGGCCCTCAGGCGAGAGAGTCTGCGAGAGGATATTCCATTTTATTATTCATTAGAAACAGCGGCCGCTCTGTTGGCAGATACCCTTAATCGGGTGGTGGTAGCCGCCCGCCGCCCCCTGCCGGATCAATACGAAGTGTTGCGCCAGCCGGCCCCCGATACCCTGTATCAACTGATGATGCAGGAGAGTGACAATTTCCTTGCCGACCAACTGTTGCTGATGGGATCCGCTGAGCGATATGGCCAACTATCAGTGAGACAACTGCTTGATTATGCAAGAGATACGCTATTGCGCGGCGCACCCCATCCGCTGGAATGGGTAGATGGCTCCGGACTTTCTCGTTACAATCAGCTTACCCCGCGCACCTTAGTACAGGTACTTGAACAATTGCACAACCTGCTCACCGAAACGTGGCTATTTTCTGTATTTCCTGCCGGAGGCAAATCAGGCACCATCAAAGGTTGGTATGCCGGCGAAGATGGCCAGCCTTTTGTATATGCCAAGACGGGCACCTTGCGCCATGTACATTGCCTTAGCGGTTATCTGCGCACCCGCAACAACCGAACGCTCATTTTTAGTTTTATGCACAACAATTTTCCCCGCCCCATCAGCGAGCTCAGACGCGAAATGGACAAGGCGTTGCGCTGGATGAGGGATAACCTGTAACAAAAGAGCCGCCCGAATATCTGGATGAAGGCCAAAAATCCGGGCGGCTTACTGTTAACCGAGAAAATCACTATTCCTGAAAAACAGGACTCTCAAAAGATCACAACCTATGTCGAAACGCGGGGTAACTCATCATTGCTTTACTACGCGTTGTACGGGCAGCATGTCGCCACTTGTAGTAGCCAATGTAACGTAGTATACGCCCGCTGCATAACCGCTGAGGTCGATGTTGAATGCTTCGTTTTCGTATTGAATGCTTATCGGACGGCGTTCCAGCACACGGCCCAGCGGATCAAGTATCAGCAAATCAGCATCGAGACTTTCGCTGGCAGTAATTTGCACCATCACAGGAATGCCGGTTGTTACCGTCGGGAACGCACGAAGGCTAAAATTAGTGGCGAATGTGCTGTTATCGTTAGCAAGGGTGCCGCGGGTAATGTTCACCAAGGCGGGGCTTTCCGCTGTGAAGTTGGAACCATCGGTTACGACTACCCGGTGATATACCTCTACCGTAGCGCCTACCATCACACCGTTATCAGCCAGCAAGGCTTCGATGGCGCTGAAAGGAAGCGTCAGGCCGGGCTCTTCGCCTGTGCTTTGCATGTAGACGATGGTACTGAATGCGGCATCAATGGCTACCTGCCAGGTATAAGCTACATTGTCGCCATCGGGCTCGGCGCCTGGCAGCCAGTTGACAACGAACTCTTCGGTGGGCAATCCTTCGATAAGCACCGATGAGCCAGGCAAAGGCAACAGTATGGTAGCGTCTTCCGGGAAGAAGTTGATTTCCGGAAGAATTTGGCCCCGCACTTCGCCGCTCGCCGAGAACATGGTGTGAATATTAGCGTACCATTCGCCGCCGCGCACCGACATCACCTGCTCAGGCGTGAGCATGAAAGTATTGTCGGAGGCAGCAAAAATGCCACTGCGAAGATTGGCGCTCAAGGTAGGTTCGAGCCCCACCAGTATGCCGCCATTGCTGCCAGGTTCGCCAATGTGGATGTGGGCTCCGCCGGCTATGTTGGCATCGAAATTGCCCTGAAGATTAGCAAAGCTACCCGTAGCAGTAAGCATATTGCCATTGAGCTCCAGCTTCAAGCCGCCAAAGCCACTGGTAAGCAGGGCTGGAAACTCGTTGATGCCCGACAAAGAGCTATGGAAGTACGATGCAGCGGCAGGGAGCAATTGACCCCGTACTTCACCCGAGGCGTTGGCCATGGTGTGAATATTCACGTACAACATGCGTTCGCGCAAGGTATCAAGCAGCCCTGAGCTAATGGCAAAGGTGTTATCGGCAGCCAGGAAGGCGCCCCCGCGTTGGTCGGAGTTAAGCGTTGCCTCCAGATGCTGAACGATGCCGCCATTGCTGCCCGCATAACCCATGTGAATATGAGCGCCGCCGGCAATATTGGGGTCGAAGTTGCCGCGAAGATCGTCAAAAGATCCTACGGCAGTAGCTTGGTTTCGGCTTACTTCCAGGATAACCATGCCCGTGGCGCCTGTATTGAAAGGCGTTGCTTCGCTGACGCCCGACAAAGGAGAGAAGAAGTAGGTAGCTGCTTCTGCCATCAGGTTGCCACGTACCTCGCCTGAGGGTATTTCAACGCTGTGTACGTTCACATAAACACCCCTGTTCAAGAGGGCTGCACGTTGGTTGGCATTAACTGCAAAGCGGTTTTGGCCGGCCTGGAAGACGCCGCCGCGAGCATCGCTGTCAATGTTTGTATTGAGCACGATGGCTACCGGCCCGGATACGCCGGGCAAGCCCAGATGCAGATGAGCGCCGCCAGCGATAGCGGGATTAAAGGCACTTTGCAGCTCGGCAAATGAACCCGTGATTACGAGGCTATTACCAGAAATTTCGGCCATAGCAGCGCCATGAGCATCGGAGCTCACATGCGGCAGTGGTTCTTGGCTACCGGTAAGTAGGGCATTCAATACAATTTGGCTCTCGTAGAGTAGTTGACCGCGAATTTCGCCACCTGGTAGCGCACTGGTATGGATGTTTACATACAGCCCACGATCGAAGAACATAGCTCGCTGTTCGGGAGTAATGGCAAACGTATTATCGGCCGCCATGAAAGCGCCCCCCCGGCCGTCGGCATCTACGGTGGTGGTAAGCTCCAGGGCAATACCGCCATTGCGACCCGCAACACCCATGTGGATATGAGCGCCGCCAGCTACATTGGCATTGAAGTTGCTCTCCAAGCCATTGAAACGTCCCGTGACGATAAGGGTACTGTCTGAAATTTCAGCTATCACCTGGCCACCTGCCAGGGAGGTCACAAATGGATATTCGTTGCTACCCGATAAATGTGCCCGGAAAGCCGCATCGGCCGCGCCCAGGACTTGGCCGCGCAGCTCGCCGGACGAATGCAGGGTAGAGTGAATGTTTGCATATAACTGGCGACTGCGCAGGGCTTCGAGCTGCTCAGTATTGAGCACAAAGCTATTTGCGTCAGGCATAAATACCCCTCCGCCCAAGTCGGCATCAGCAGTAGTATTCAGCAATATACTTACGCCGCCTGTGGCGCCTGCCAGTCCCAAATGCAGGTGAGCGCCGCCGGCGATGTTAGGATCAAAGTTGCCGTCGAGCTCTGCAAAGGAGCCGGAAACTATCAGCGTATCGCCATGTAATTCCAGAGCCAGGGCGCCATGACCATTCGAAATGATAGAAGGCGCCTCATTGCTGCCAAAAAGATTGGCGGTATAGTATTCATCCGATTCCGGCAATAACTGCCCGCGCAGCTCGCCCATAGGATAGCTGGTTGTGTGGAGGTTCACGTACAATTGACGACCTTCCAATTGGGCTACCTGTTCACTGCTGAGCATAAAGGTATTGGCTGCTTCGGGGAAGGAGCCGCCCAGGAGATCGGCATCGGGTACAAAAACCAGCGGCAAAGTTACCGGGCCATTCTGTCCGGCAAAGCCTACGTGCAGGTGAGCGCCGCCGGCTATGTTGATATCTACCGGGCTGGAGAGGTTGTCAAAAGTACCCGATACTTTTAATTCGTTACCGGTGAGGGTAGCAGCCACTTCACCGCTGCCCGTACTGGCTACCGGGAAAGGTTCGTTGCGGCCCGACAGTTGCGCTACAAATACCGTTGATGGCTGCGCCGGAGGCGTATCCAAACCTAATGCAATGTTGCGTACCGGAATACCCAAGCCTATGCTGCCTACCAGGGTAGCTGCGCCTGTAGTCAGGTCAAGTCGGTAGAAGCGATCGTTGACACCCGTGCCCGTATTGGCATTCATGAAAGCAGCGTTGCCACCGGTAGCATAGTCATAGAAAATATCCATATCAATAGATGGCATATCGGCATTGACCACAATGCCCGATTCGCCAATGGTATTGAGCGTACCATTGTTAGGTGGAATCTGAGATGCCAATACATTGAGTATGTAATCGTAGTCGTATAGTACCGTGCTTGTTGTGCCGGCGAAGCTATTGGTATAAGCGCCGGCGCCTACGCGGGCCATCTGCCCTTCGTTGGCGTCGCCGGCAGCATAAGCCAGCATACCATCAGCGGCCACTACTACG
>CAYOTJ010000001.1:0-1818 GCA_964406855.1 uncultured Saprospiraceae bacterium | reverse complement strand
ACTACGCCCGTCTCCGGATGCATGCGGTAGTTGGCTCCATTGGCGCCCATGACGCGGATGCGGTCGACGGTTGGATTAAAGTCGAAGGTAATCGGCGCCATGCCAGGCTGGAGCATTACAGAGTCGGCGCCAATGACCATAGTTGCGCCCGTAGCGGGTTCTACCACGTAGAGGCGTGCCATACCCGAGGTATTATTATAACCAATGGTATAGAGCTGCCCCGTGGCCGGTCTGAAATCTAAACCTTGAACCGTTTGCGCAGCAAAAAGGCCTGTCAAAGTAGTAATGCTGCGCACTACTTCGGGCAGCTCTGAATCGAAAGTAATGAGGCTATTATTACCTGTAACGGCGTACACCAGTTGGCCCGTAACTTCATCTGGCACAGTGCGATCGATGAAGATAGCGATGTCGTTGACGGCAATTCCCTGGCCAATGAGACCAACACCCGCGGCTGCACCTGAGCTGAGATCAAGGGTATAGAACATAGAGGCCTGGGCGCCTACCGCAGCGGCGGCGATGAAAGCCCTGTTGGTCTGTGCGGCGGCATCAAAGAAGATGTCCATATCCACGAGCGGATTGATGGGATCGACGGTGAGGCCGGTAGCGCCCACGGTATTGAGGGTACCGTTATTGGGGGGTATTTGCGTGGTGATGATGCCGAGGAGGGCGTCGAAGTTGTATAGTGTAGTGGTTGTAGTGCCGATGTAGCTGTTGGTATAAGCCGAAGTAGCTATGGAGGGAGTTACGGCAGCATTGATATCGCCTGCGGCATAGGCCAGCACGCCATCGGTAGCTACTACGGCTCCGGTAACGGGGTGCATGCGGTAGTTGACGCCGCTGCTACCCATGACGCGGATGCGGTCGACGGTGGGGTTGAAGTCGAAGGTGATCTGGCCCATGTTGGCGGCTAAGGTAGCTGCCGACATACCAATGGCCGTAGCTGCGCCGGTGGCGGTATTGATGACGTAGAGGCGGGCTTCGCCGGTAGCGGCGTTGTAGCCGATGCCATAGAGTTCGCCGGTATTGGGCCGGAAGTCGACGCCTGCCAGGACTTGTCCCATAGCAATGCCGGTAACGGAAACGATGCTGCGCACGATACCCGGAGCGTCGGAATCGAAGCTGATGAGGCTGTTGTTTGCGGTAACGGCATACACCAGTTGGCCCGTAACTTCATCTGGCACAGTGCGATCGATGAAGATAGCGATGTCGTTGACGGCAATTCCCTGGCCAATGAGACCAACACCCGCGGCTGCACCTGAGCTGAGATCAAGGGTATAGAACATAGAGGCCTGGGCGCCTACCGCAGCGGCGGCGATGAAAGCCCTGTTGGTCTGTGCGGCGGCATCAAAGAAGATGTCCATATCCACGAGCGGATTGATGGGATCGACGGTGAGGCCGGTAGCGCCCACGGTATTGAGGGTACCGTTATTGGGGGGTATTTGCGTGGTGATGATGCCGAGGAGGGCGTCGAAGTTGTATAGTGTAGTGGTTGTAGTGCCGATGTAGCTGTTGGTATAAGCCGAAGTAGCTATGGAGGGAGTTACGGCAGCATTGATATCGCCTGCGGCATAGGCCAGCACGCCATCGGTAGCTACTACGGCTCCGGTAACGGGGTGCATGCGGTAGTTGACGCCGCTGCTACCCATGACGCGGATGCGGTCGACGGTGGGGTTGAAGTCGAAGGTGATTTGCCCCATATTGGCGGCCAAGGTAGCTGCCGACATGCCCACCGCCGTAGCTGCGCCGGTGCTGGTGTTGATCACATATAGTTCTCCAAGCCAAGATTTGTGAATCTTGACTTGCTCTTTTTCCGTCTGG